>DATFDT010000323.1:0-11090 GCA_035251975.1 Pyrinomonadaceae bacterium
CAACGTAAGACGCGAGAAATCGGAGGCGTTGCGCCGTTGCGCCGCCGCGTGAGAATTGTTTTAGAAATACAGGAACTCAGATATGTCCAGTGAAGCTATAGTTCAGAATTATCATGAGGATGCAGTCAAAGCGATGCGGGCGTATAAGAAGCTCGCGGAGAAGGCGATTGCGCAGTTGAAAGACGAGGAGTTTTTTGTAACTCTCGACGAGGAAGCAAACAGCGTCGCTGTGGTCATGAAGCACATGGCCGGAAACATGATTTCGCGTTGGACTGACTTTCTCACTTCCGACGGCGAGAAACCCGATCGCAATCGCGATATGGAGTTTGTAATCGATGCGACGACCACCAAAGACGACGTGCTTGCTTACTGGGAGCGCGGCTGGAAATGCGTGATTGATGCGATCGAGCCGTTGACTCCGGAAGACTTCGAAAAGACGGTGTTGATTCGCGGTGAGAAACACACGATCGTGCAGGCTATCAATCGCCAACTGATGCACTACGCATATCACATCGGCCAGATTGTCTTTCTCGCGAAACACTTTCGTTCAGCGGAGTGGAACTCGTTGAGCATTCCGCGCAATCGCTCGGCGGAGTTCAATGCGGCTCTAATGAAATGAACGCGCATATTCATCACGTCAACGTCACGGTTCCGAAGTCGCTCGAAGACACTGCGAAGCATTTTTATGGCGTCGTGATGGGCCTCGAAGAAGTGCCGAAGCCGGAAGGCTCGCGCGGGCGCGGCGGCGCGTGGTATCAACTCGGCTCGATCCAGCTACACTTGTCTATTGAAGGACCGTTGCCTCAGGATTGCATCAGCAAGCGACACGTTTGTTACACCGTCAGCGATCTCGCTCAATCTGAAGAACGGTTTCGGAATGCAGGCGTCGAGATTTTGCCTGACGATTTGCCTACGCCTGGTTGGGCGCGTTTTTATGTTCGCGATCCCGGTGGAAATCGTTTAGAAATTGCTCAGGCTATTTAACCTCCAGATTTTATGCTCGATAACTTAGGAAACTTAGAACGCACACATTCGTGTGGACAACTTCGCGCTCAGGACATCGGCAAGCGAGTCGTGCTGATGGGCTGGGTCGCAAAACGTCGTGACTTTGGCGAACTCACTTTCGTCGATCTACGCGATCGAGACGGTATCACTCAAGTCGTTTTCAATGCCGAGGACGGCCCCGAAGCGCACACGAAAGCCAAGGACCTGCGTGGCGAGTATGTGATTGCAGTCAGAGGCGAAGTTGTGGCGCGTGCCGAGAACACACGCAATCCGAAGCTCGCAACCGGCGACGTCGAACTTCATGCCAGAGAGTTGTTGATACTCAACGATGCGCGCACGCCGCCGTTTCAACTTGACGCTGGGCCCGATGCGCTCGCGAGTGAAGACTTGCGTTTGAAGTATCGCTATCTCGATCTGCGCCGGTCGCAGTTGCAGTCGAACCTGCTTCTTCGTCATCGCGTGACGAACGAGATCCGGCGCTACATGTCGGCGCAGGGTTTCACTGAGATCGAAACGCCGATCATGATCAAATCGACGCCCGAAGGCGCGCGTGATTACATCGTGCCGTCGCGTATTTTCCCGGGCAAATTCTTTGCACTACCGCAGTCGCCGCAACTCTTCAAACAGTTGTGCATGATCGGCGGCCTCGATAAGTATTTCCAAATCGCACACTGTTTTCGTGACGAAGACTTGCGCGCCGATCGACAGCCGGAGTTCACACAGCTTGACGTCGAGATGAGCTTTGCGACACTCGACCAGATCTACAGGTTGATCGAAGGTTTGTTCTCATCCGTTTTCAAACTCATCAACGTCGAGCTGCCGGTACCGTTTCCACGCTTCACGTTTGCGGAAGTGATGCGTCGCTTCGGATCAGACAAACCAGACCTGCGGATTCAGGGAGTGGAGTTGCAGGATCTCGCCCCCGCTGTCGAGGGAACTGATTTTCCGCCATTCGCGTCGGCGTTATCGTCTGGCGGACTAGTGAAGGGAATCGTTGTTCCGAATGGCACGAACCTTTCGCGCAAGGTGCTCGACGAGTTACAGGAGTTTGCAAAGCGTTATGGCGCCGGCGCACTCGCGTGGATCAAACTGGGCGATGAAACCACCTCGTCGCTTTTGAAAGCTCTCGGTGCTGATGTTGTCACGCGCATGGCGGACGTTGCTGGCGCGAATAAAGGCGACGCAGTTCTAATCATTTCCGGTAAGCCGAAGATCGTCGCCGCGAGTTTGGGCGCGCTACGAAACGAGATCGCGAAGCGTGAAAACCTGATTCGGGCAAACGTCTACGCACCGCTTTGGGTGACTGACTTTCCGATGTTTGAGTTTCACGAAGAGGATGGGCGTTACTATTCGATGCATCATCCGTTCACGTCGCCGGTCGATGAAGATCTCGAACTGCTGCAACGAGCGGTCGAAGGCGGCGAAACAAATCTGCTCGGACAGATTCGAACCAAGGCTTACGATCCAGTGATCAATGGCGTCGAGATGGCGAGCGGCTCGATTCGTATCCATCGACGCGACGTGCAGCGTCTCGTCTTCAAAGCCCTCGGAATGAGTACCGAAGAAGCGCGCGAGCGATTCGGTTTCTTCCTCGACGCGCTCGAATACGGCACGCCGCCACACGGCGGCATCGCGCCCGGAATAGATCGTCTGTTGATGGTTCTGGCCGGTACTGACAACATTCGCGACGTGATCGCATTTCCAAAGACAGCATCGGCCGCCGATCTGATGATCGACGCGCCTGGTGAAGTCGATCCAAAACTACTGGAAGAGTTGCACCTGCGAGTCGTCGAAGACTGACCATGACGCTGCTTCAACTCCGTCGTGAACATGTGGACGCGATGATCGCCCATGCTCGCGAAACCGCGCCGGAGGAGTGTTGCGGCTTGATTGGCGGAATTTCACAAACACGCGCGGTGACGCTTTATCGACTTCGCAACGTCACGCCGCATCCCGAATCAGCCTACGAAGCGGCACCTGAAGATCTCTTTGCCGCGCAACGCCAGATGCGCGAGCGCGGTGAAGATCTGCTGGCAATCTATCATTCGCACCCGCGCGCATCCGATCCGAGCCCGTCTGAAACCGACATCCGCCTCGCCTACTATCCAACGGCCAAATACCTGATCATCGGCCTCGCAGGCATCGAGGCCGTCATCAAGGCTTTCTCAATATCCGAGCGGGAGCATCGCTGGCAACAGGTTGAGTATGAGATCGCAGACTAGTAAGATTAGCCACGAAGAGGTCTTCATCCACAGATTACGCGGATTTTATGAATAATCTCCGTAATCTGTGGATAGAAAGAGATGGAAACTAAGAAGAGCAAATACGACACTAACCCTCTCGATCCGGATGTTGAACGGAAAGCAGAGGACGTTTGGGGTGACCTTGGCGGCGTCACTCAGCAAGTGGGCGGCTCGACGCAGCAAGTCAGCAACGAACCGCCCCGACCGCAGAACGTTGAAGACGCGCGAAAGAACGTTTACTCCGAGGCGCCCACTCGTCGCTACGATAATCCCCCGCTCGAAGCTCCATACCCGTCAATCTTTGTTCCGCCTACTTATGCGCCACCGCCGGCGCAGTATCAATCACGAGAGACTGTTTACCAGGCTCCAATAACGGCCCCATCCTCGCGACCAATCCGGGGCATCGGCATCTCGGAGAAATGGGCCTCGATGCTGCCGTACGCGCCTTTTTCTATCGGCCTCGTGGTTAGTCTGCTCGAGTTGTTTCTCGTGCCGCGCAGCGAGGGGAAAGTTCGTTATCACGCGTCACAAGGCGTCGCACTCCACATCGCGATACTGATAGTGCAAACAATCTTCAGCGTGATCAGTACGCTCACTGGCAGCACACTCGGCGGGACGCTGTTCAAAGTAGCCGCCTTTGCGTTTCTGATTATCTCGATGATTCGTGTCGGGAAGGGCGAGCCGCATCAAATAACTCCGCTTGCCGAACCGGCTCAATGGTTTAACAAGCATATCGAGCCGCGCAACCGGGGCTGACCCCATCTGGCATTTTCATTGCATTGTAAACTGCCCCTGATCGGTTAGTCGCGAAATATGCGATATTTACGAAGTGAAACCGATCTTTGGCAGGAAGATCTGCGTTTCGTTTTGGTGCAACACTCCCCGAAAAGGGACGAATTGCCGATTTCCACTAAGGCAATCGTAATCGGCAATGGAGGTAACAAAATCGATGTTTAAGAGACAAACTTTAATCGCGTGGCTAACGCTCGTGGCGATCAGCGTGATGCCGTTCACGGCGCTCGCGCAAGCGACGCAAATCAAGTATCACAGTAACAAGTACAGTATTCAGGACGACATCAAACTCGGCCGCCAGGCGGCGCAGGAAGCTGAGAGCCAGTTTCCATTGTTGCGCGATGGGCAGGTGCAAAGCTATGTTGAGAATGTCGGACGCCGGCTCGTCTCGAGTATTCCATCGCAATTTCAACATCCCGAATTTCAGTATTACTTCAAAGTCGTAAACGCGAGAGACATCAATGCGTTCGCGCTTCCTGGTGGTCCAATGTACGTCAACCGTGGAATGATCGAAGCGGCGCGCACTGAAGGTGAGATGGCGGGCGTGATGGCCCACGAGATCAGTCACGTTGCGTTGCGGCATGGTACAGCACAGGCGAGTAAGGCTCAGAAGTACAGCATACTCGGCGGCATCGCCGGCATCGCTGGAACGATTCTTGGTGGACCAGGCGTAGGCCAGTTGGCCCAGGCGCCGTTTGCGGTTTACCTGCTGAAGTTTAGTCGTGAATACGAAACTGAGGCTGACATTCTTGGGGCGCAGATCATGGCCCAGGCTGGCTACAATCCGCGTGACCTCGCGAACATGTTCCAAACGATCGAGCGACAAGGCGGCGGTGGCGGCGGGTTCTTGAGCGACCACCCGAGCCCGAGCGACCGGTATGCGCGTATCAACAGGGAAGCTCAGTACCTGCGCGTTAATCCTTCTGGCCGTGACTCGCGCGAGTTTGCGAGTGTTCAGCAACGTTTGCGTGGCTACGGGACCGCGCCCACGATGGCTGAGATTCAACGCAGTGGGCAGCGTTATCCAACAGGTGAGCAGACCGGCAACTATCCGAACAATGCACCGACAGGACGCGTGTCGTATCCGTCGTCACGATATCAGAACGTTTCGATCTTCAACGGCGGTGTGAATGTGAGTGTGCCGAGCAATTGGCGGCAGGTCAGTGAACGCAGCTCTGTTTGGTTTGTACCCGAGGGCGCCTACGGCCAGTACAACGGTCAGGCGGTTTACACGCACGGTGTGAGCTTTGGTGTTGCTCAGACGAATAGTCGCAACTTGCAGAGTGGGACCCAGGAGTTGGTCAACAACTTCGCGCAGGGAAATAACAACCTGCGCACGAGCGGTGGTTATCAACGAAGCACGCTCGACGGTCGCACGGCGCTGTGGACGACGCTGACGAACGTCAACGAAGCAACCGGACGACCGGAGACCATCAGGTTGATCACGACGCAATTGCGTAACGGGCAACTGTTCTATATGGTCGCCGTCGCGCCGCAGAACGAACGCGGGTTTGATACGGCGTTCAACCAGATCCTGCGATCGCTGCAGATCAACGATTAAGCCTGCGAAGCGGGCGGAAGCATAAAGCCTGGGGCGCAAGCCCCAGGATCATAGAACGAAATATTTAGAGCCCGCGAAGTGGGCGTCAGCTGTCGGCCGCTTCGCGGGCTCTAAATATTTATTAATCATAACTTGGGGCTTGCGCCCCAGGCTTTATGCTGCCGCCCGCTTCGCGGGCTATTTCTTCTTCGCTTCCTGCCACAACTCTTCCAACTCATCGATCGACGTTTGATCAAACGCCTGCCCGCGTTCGTGCAATGCGTTCTCGATGTATTCGAACCGCTGTCTGAACTTTCGATTCGTTAACTTCAACGCGGCTTCCGGTTCGACTTGCATGTGTCGTGCGATGTTCGTCGCTGCAAACAACAGATCGCCCATCTCTTCTCGCACGCGCGCGTGATTTGCTTCATCTCTCAGCTCTACGTGATCTTTGATCGCCGCACGGAGCTCACCGATCTCCTCCTGTAACTTATCGAAGATGTCGTCGACAGACTTCCAATCGAAACCGACGCGAGCTGCTTTCGTCGATAACTGGTGCGCTTCCATCAACGCGGGCGCTTTCGAAGACACACCGGTCAACAACGATGTGTTGATGTTCTCAGATTTGCCTGACGCGCGCCGCTCTTCGGCTTTCATTGTTTCCCAGTTGAGCAACACCGTCGCCGCATCGTTGGCTTCAACGTCACCAAACACGTGTGGATGCCGTCGCACCATCTTGTCGTGAATCGCAGTCGTAACGTCGTCGATCGTGAACTCATAACGCTCCTTCGCGACCTGCGCGTAGAAGACGATCTGGAACAACAAATCTCCAAGCTCATCACACAATTCGCGAGGCCGTCCCTCGCGCGCATCCTCGACAGCTTCAAATGCTTCGTACGCTTCTTCAAGCAGCATCGGTGCGAGCGTGGCGTATGTCTGCTCGCGGTCCCAGGGGCAACCGTTTGGCGAGCGCAGGCGAGCCATAAGTGCGACTAAATCGTTAAATGTTGCAGGCATGTCGTTAGTCTAACACCGCATGCGTGGTTAGCGCCTTTATGGTTTAATAACCGCATGCAAGAAGAGCAACCCACTTTCAAAGTTACGGACAGAAGACTGTTTAATGCGGATGGCAGCCCACGCGATCTGCCTCCCGAAGAGAAGCCGGAACCGCAGCCCATCGCGGCGCCCGAGCCAGCAGCAGCAGCAGGTCCCGCGGCGGAAGAATCACAAGCGACTCCGGAACCGGAAGTTTCAGCCAGTCCTGCGGCTGCGGAGGAATCACCGGCAGCGGAAGAAGAGTTCACTGAAGAAGATCTCGCCGACGCGCGCGATCCGGCGAGTTTTATGAACTTTCTCATGTTGCTGGCGCAGAATGCCGCCTCTACGCTCGGCATGGTGGAGCACCCGGTAACGCACCAGCGAGACGTCGATATCGACGCGGGCAAACATTGGATCGACGTTCTTGGAATGTTGCAGAAGAAGACTGAGGGAAACCTGACGCCGCAGGAGAAGCGAATGCTCGAAGGGCTGCTCGCGGACTTGCGGATGCAGTACGTTTCGCTCGTCAACTCGCCGCAGCAGCAGGGACGGAGATTTACCGGTAGCGATATCACTGGGGGGAGATGAAGCTTACCTTTTTAGGTACGGGAACCTCCACCGGCGTGCCGTCAATCGGTTGTGAATGTGAGACCTGCATCTCAGACGATCCTCGCGACAAGCGACTGAGAGTTTCAATCATCATCGAACATGCCGGGCGCACCGTGCTGGTCGATACGTCTGCCGACTTTCGACAACAGGCGCTACGCTTTGGGCTAAAGCATCTCGATGCGGTTCTGATCACTCACTGTCACGCGGATCACGTTTTCGGGCTCGACGATATCCGCCCGCTCAACTTTCGCTTTGGCGCGTTGAGTGTCTTTGCGAATGAACGCGCGTGGGTGGATATCAAACGCATCTTCAAGTACATCTTCGAGCCTTCACACTTCGGTGGTGGTCTACCGGAAGTGATTCCCAACATCGTGACGCCGGGCGGGAGTTTCTGCATCGGCGAAGAGCTCATGATCACGCCGCTTGAAGTGATCCACGGGCGCTTGCCGGTGATGGCTTATCGCTTCAATGATTTTGCGTACCTGACAGATCTCAGCGAGATTCCGCGCGAGACAATCGAGGCGCTGCAAGGTCTCGATGTGCTCGTGCTCGATTGTTTGCGGTTCACCGAACACCCGACACATCTGTGGGTCGATAAAGCCTTAGCCTACGTGGATCAGTTAAAGCCGCGACGAACTTTCTTTACTCATATTGCCCACGACATCAAGCATGCGCGGGATTCAGCGCGTCTGCCTGCGGGCGTCGAGTTTGCTTACGACGGATTGGTAGTCGAGTGATCTTAGCCCGCGATAGCGGGCGTAAGTATTAAGCGTTCTTAGCCCGCGATAGCGGGCGTGAGCAAAGAGTTCTTAGCCCGCGATAGCGGGCGACAGCATAAAGCCTGGGGCGCAAGCCCCAGGATCAGAATCGAAAGAACGGTTGAGCCCGCGAAGCGGGCGACAGCCGTAACATGCAAGGGCTGTCGCCCGTTTCACGGGCTCCGGGCTCGTTTTTTAATCGCTAAACCTGGGGCTTGCGCCCCAGGCTTTATGCTGTCGCCCGCTGTCGCGGGCTTAAGACTATGCGTCTCTTTCACGGAACTGACAACGCCGAGATTCAACGACCAACCGTGCTCACGCTCGGCGTGTTTGACGGGCTGCATCTCGGTCACCAGTTGATCATGCACACTGTTGTCGAGCGCGCGCGTGCATTGGGCGCAGTGCCGACGGTGATCACATTCGATCCACACCCGCGCGCCGTTTTGCATCCGGAATCGGCGCCGCCACTGTTGCAAACGTTCGATCAGAAGATCGAGGCGCTCGGTGTGCTTGGTATCGAACAGACGATCGTGGTGCGCTTTACAGCAGAGTTTTCTGCGATTCGCGCTGAGGAGTTTCTTCGCGATGTAGTGGTCGATCGGTTGCACGCGAAAGAGGTCTATCTCGGTAAGGGCTTCGCGTTTGGGCACAATCGTGAGGGCAATATCGAATTATTGAAACGCATGGGCGAGCAGCTCGGTTTTGTCGCGGGCGAAGTGCCGGAGGTCAAGCTGCGTGGGGGTCGCGTCAGCTCCAGCAAGATTCGCCAACTGTTGGCTGCCGGTCACGTGAACCTTGCGCGACGGATGTTGGGCCGTCCGTATGGCGTTGAGGGACGGGTCGAGCGAGGCGCAGAACGGGGGCATAAGCTGGGTTTTCCGACGGCCAACCTGCACCCACACAACCGCGTCATACCTCGGAATGGTGTGTACGTCACGGGCACGTTGATTGATGGGCAATGGCGCCGTAGCGTGACGAATGTGGGCCTGAGACCGACGTTTGCGGACGCCACGGAACCTTCGGTCGAGACCTACGTAATGAACTGGGACGGCGACCTTTACGGCGATGTTGTGCGTGTTCGGTTTTTGTATCGCCTGCGCGACGAGCGAAAGTTTAGCTCAATCGAGCAATTGAAAACGCAAATTATGATAGATGTCGATCGTGCGAACAGTTATTTTGAGAGAGCCGGCACGAAGCACATGCTGGCAGTGATATAGACGTAATCGTAATGGATATAAATCAGGCATTAGTTAGAACAAATCATTCGAATGGAAACGGCCTGGCTGTGAGCGCGCAGCCCGTGCCGAAGCAGGGGACGCAGGTCCCTCCGTTAACGGAAGCGTTGGTCGACGAGATTCTTGCAGGTCGAGACTTCCATGGTTGGCTGCGTGCGGCGCGAGTCGCACGCGTGCTCGGGCTCTTCTCGCTCTACCTCTTTCTCGACACTTACGACATCCGCGCAGACTTCAACAATCGCGGAGTCAAGAGGCAACTGGAGCTCGCGCGTGGGCTTGGACGTAAGGCGAGACTCAAAGCGTGGGCCACCGCACAACTTTACGTTGCGTTTGATCGGTTAGTGCGTGCTTTGCGCTATTTAGTGTTTCGCGGTGCTGAAGGTTCGGCGAAGAAACAAGTCCGACTCGAGAAGCAGGCGGTGTGGCTACGTGAGTCGTTGATCGATCTTGGTCCGACGTTCATCAAGATCGGGCAGGCGCTCGGAACACGTGCCGATCTGTTGCCACTCGAGTATGTGAAAGAGCTTCAAAAACTGCAGGACCAGGTGCCGGCGTTTCCGACCTCGGAAGCTTTCGCGATCGTCGAATCAGAGCTCGGTCGCAGTCTGCACGAGTCGTACAAAGAAATCGATGCCGAGCCGATCGCTGCTGCATCGCTTGGTCAGGTTTATCGCGCACGTTTGCACACGGGTCAGGAAGTCGCGGTGAAAGTTCAACGCCCGAATCTACATTCAACCATCTCGTTCGACGTCGCGATCCTGTTTCGACTCGTGAAGCTAACGAATCGATTCTTCCCGAAGGCGAATGAGAATGCTGACTGGGAAGGGATGTTGCGCGAGTTTCACTCGACGATTTTCGAAGAGATGGATTACGTGAAGGAAGGGCGTAACGCGGACAGGTTCCGCTTCAACTTCCGCACGTGGCGCGCGATTCGCGTGCCGAAGATTTACTGGACGCACACGAACACGCGCGTGCTCACGCTCGACTTTATTCGCGGTACGAAGGTGGTTGATCTCGAAGGTCTGCGCGCGAATCGCATCTCGCCGGTCAAGGTCAACCGGATGCTGATTCGTACGTATCTCAAGCAGTTACTCGAAGATGGATTCTTCCACGCGGATCCGCACCCGGGAAATCTGCTCGTGATGGACAGCGGGCACCTTGCGTTCTTCGATTTCGGCATGGTGGGCCGGATCAGTCCGAAGTTACAGACGCAGATGATCGATGCGTTCTTTCACGTCGTTGGTCGTGACGTGAAGGGCCTGGGCCAGGACATTATCAATCTGAATTTCCTGAAGCCGGGAGTCGATCCGGAGACGGTGCGGCCGGTGGTCGAGAGTCTGTTCACGCACTATCTCAATCTGAAGCTTGGCGAAGTGAATTTTAAGGAACTGACCTACGATCTCGCTGAAGTGATCTACGAGTATCCGTTCCGTCTGCCGTCAAACTTCACCTACATTATGCGCGCGTTGATGACGCTCGAAGGCATCGGTGTTGTGACTGATCCGGGTTTTAGCTTCTTCGAAACTGCGAAGCCATTTGCGAAGGAGTTCATGTTGCGACGTGAGGGGCGAGCGTTCCGCAAGATGATCTTCGACAAGCTCACGGGCCGTGAGAACGGCGACAGTCACATCGCGTGGTCGAGAGTCTGGAAGCTCACGAAGATGGCGGCGCAGATGTATCTCGATCAGCGTTAATGCAAACGCACGGGCGGCCACGGAGGGCCGCCCCTACAGTTGTGCTCAATCATGCAACTTCTTTGGAAACGCTTGGTGGACTACAACTGTAGGGGCGGCCCTCCGTGGCCGCCCGTGGTTCTATTTGAGCTGCCCTCTAAGGGCGCCGTTGGGAAATTCTGCGTTGTGGACATTCA
>DATFDT010000324.1:0-8316 GCA_035251975.1 Pyrinomonadaceae bacterium
GGATTAGTTAACCACAGAGACACAGAGAACACAGAGGTTGCACAGAGAAAAGTGATCGCAAACGCTCACGAGAACACCGGCGCCATTTCTTCAATTTGTTTTCGACCGGCGGGGCTGAACTCACCCACAGTCGCCAGAAAGTTCGGATGCGTCAACGCCGATCCAAGATACGTCCAACGCAGCGCCTGTAACTGAACCGAGCGATATCGCGCCTGCTCAGCTTCGCTCAACTGCCGTCCACTGGCACGCTGCAATGCCTGCATGTCAAACTCGACTTGCTGCTTCAGGCCGTCGTCGACCAAACCTCCAATTGACGCATAGTCGCTGATGCCTCTTTCAATCTCAGCCTCGCTGATATTCCCTGTGAGCGCCTGGATCATGAGGGTGTCGACCTTCGTGTGTTGCGCTTCTTCTACCCAGTGATGGCGCAGCAGGCTCTTGAACTGCGGATCGAGCTCATTGTCGTCTCGAATGCTCTCGAGATAGTGCTTCTGCGTCGCCCATTCGGTTCCGAGAATGACGAGCGCCACACCCAGTGGACCGTGAGACAAAACAGCTTTGCCGATTTCCTCGGGTGGACCAATGGTCTCGCAAGTCGTCACGAACCCCTGCTTGAATTCTTCGGCGAATTTTTTAAACAAATGAATGTGTTTCGCCTCTTCGCTCGCGAATTGCAAAAGCGCTCGGGTCTGATAGTCGTCCTCATTCAGGTGGGGTCGTACGTGGTCCAACACAAAAGGCAAGATGAATTCTTCGACGATGCCGAAGGTGCAGAGATAACCGTAACCGCGAATCTGATTAAGCAAGATCTTCTCGTCGCTGCTCAAAAAATCGAGCGAGTTCACTCGCGCGAGCGAGTCAGGCATGAATGGCCTGGTGAAGTCGAGGCGCTTTTCGCCGCCGATAATGTCTTCGACTCGCCAGTTCGCTTTTACCGAAGCTGCCAAAGTTTCCTGATAGTTGTATGTGGTTGTAATCATAGTCCCTCCAGTCAGTCTGTCTGTTCAAAGCATTGCGCGTCCGCCGCGTTACAACTAGAATCATGCGTCGTGTCGCTGATGCTGAACATGCTCGTGCGACCGAAGGAATTGACTCACCGTCCAGACTAAGCAGATCGATTTGCCGCGAGTGCGGCGGCTTTTGCCAAGCGTCCACAAAACCTGCATGGATGCCTTCTCGCAAATACTTAGTGGCGTCGTTTTAAAGGGCGCCCTTTTTTTCAACGCGGAGTTTTCTGCGCCGTGGGGCTTTAACGCTCCGCCCGCACAGGAGCTGACGCCGTGGCTGGCTCCTGATGCGCCGCACCTGCTCGTTTATCATTTTTTAGTAGAAGGTTCGGGGCTTGTGCGCCTGGGAAACGAAGCGCCGATAGCATTGGTTCCCGGCGATGTAGTAGTAGTGCCGCACGGCGATGCTCACGAAATGTGCAGCTTGCAGTGCATGTCAAACAAACTATCAGAGGCGATGATCGCAAAGTTGAAGACTCGCGATCTCTCCGCGATGCAAGCCGGCGGTGGTGGCGAAGTCGCGCGTTTCGTTTGCGGCTTTATGGTTTGCGATCCGCTTCTGTGTCGCCCGATTCTGCAAAGTCTCCCACCAGCCTTCAAAGTTAACCTGCGCACTGACAGATCGGGCCAATGGCTGGAGAACACGCTGCTTCATCTGGTTGAGGAGGCTGCATCGGAAAGGGCCGGCAGCGAAGCAGTACTGGCAAAGCTGTCTGAAGCGTTGTTTGTTGACACGCTGCGTCGTTATCTCGCTGGTTTACCGGAACAGGAAGTTGGCTGGCTCGCGGCGGCGCGCGATCCGATTATCGGAAAGAGTTTGATGCTGATGCATTCGCGCAGTCCACATCCATGGACCATTGCTGAGCTCGCTAAGGAAGTTGGTCTGTCGCGATCCTCGCTGGTGGAGCGGTTCACAAGGTACCTGTCTGAACCACCGATGGCTTATCTCATTCGCTGGCGATTGAAATTGGCAGCGCGTGCTCTCGCTTCAACTTCACGCGGCGTTGCAGAAATCGCTGAAGACGTTGGTTACGAATCTGAAGCTGCTTTCAATCGTGCGTTCAAGCGCGAATTCGGTTTGCCGCCTGCTCGTTATCGAAACGAACACCGCACCGCGCGTGGATTTGCAGCCTGAGTTTCTTGACTGTTACTCGCAGATTATTCCCATTGCTTCAACCGGCGAATTTTCGTTTTTAACGTTGCTTCAGTACGACGTTACAGCTCTGCAATCAACTCGCAAGAAACGTTGTAAATCATCATAAAGCTTGCTTTTCTTTTCAGTTGACAGCCGATCGAAAAGGAGTATCATTACCCGGTCTCAGCGACGGTGAAGCCAACGTTTGGTATTTTTCTCCCTGCCGTTTTAGGAGGAATTCTCTTAGCCTTCCCAGCAGGCTAAAGCGCAATGTTTTTGGGCCGCGCGTTAGCAGCCGAAATCCGAATAAACCATAGTTGTCAGTTAAAAGTAGTCAGTACTGGTATCGGTATAACTGCTAATTGATAGCCGTCTTATCTTTTGGATCAGAATTGAGTTTTTGAAAATTAAAGGTGGGTTTTAGACACAAGAAGAGTCGCAAAAACTAAAGCTCCGTCATTACTGGCGGTAACGACGGAGCCGATCTAAACAACACAACCTTCACTGCATAAGCTGCAAAAGTGCGTCGCTCGGACGGCCCGCATCATAACGCAGATGCAGTGAGGACTCAACAATATCATTAGGAGTCTCATTGCACATGCCTCTCCGTTAACTCACGATATAGTTTTACTTATGGCATTGACTGCTCGCATGCGAACGACGAGCAGGAGGAGCGGATTGCCGTGCGGACTCCATTTCAAATGGAGCTAAACATGGGTGTTGAAACGTGGGCAGACAGTAGTCAATGGTATCTCGTATATACGAACCTTAAACAAGAAGAACGAGCCAACGATAATTTGATAGCCTGGGGCGTCGAGACCCTTCACGCGAAATTGAGAACTCGACGTTACAACGAATTCACTGGCGTACCAAATTACATCACGCAGCCATTGTTCCCGCGCTATCTATTCGTTAAGTTCAATGCTCGGGAACAACTAGCCAAGGTCCGCTTCACTCGCGGAATTCAAAATGTCGTGTGTTTCGGCGAAAGCCTGGCCACGGTTGACCAGGAGATTATCGGCATCATTCGTGAGCGCATCGACGAGAATGGTTTCGTCAAAACCAATCACGAGCTGAAGCCCGGAGACAAAGTGGTTATCAGCGCCGGCCCATTAAAGAATTTGATGGGAATCTTTGAACGCGAGGTCAAAGGCAGCGACCGGATCACGATATTGCTCACGGCCATCGGCTACCAGGGCCATCTTATGGTTGAGAGGGACCTGGTCCAACGAGCTGCGGGATAAGCGGTTATTGCCAGCAGTGGCTTTAATAACGCCTCTCTGTGCAACCTCTGTGTCCTCTGTGCCTCTGTGGTTAATGAATTCCGAGTAAAACAACACCACAGAGACACAGAGGACACTGAGGTTGCACAGAGAAATCCCGGAACAAGGGCTTTGTGCAAGGCGCGCGCTGGTCCAATCTCCGCTGGCCAAAAAAGCACATAGACAGTATTATCCGTGGTTAACTTCACGGTCCATGCCCGGCCGGATAATCAAAGTTTATGTTTTTGAAACGTTACTCCTCCCACGCTTCGCAATTTCGTTGGTTTTTACTCCTGGCGATATTTTTCTCGCTTGTCGCAATTCTCCCGATTACGCAGCGAGCTCAGCGGCAGTCGCAAAAAACTAAAACTCCACCTGAGCGAACGAAGAAGAAGTCTCTCAACGCCGTACCGGGCGAGATTCTCGTGCGTTTCCGTCCTGAGTCAAAAAGCAAACAGTTGGGCCGCCACCTACTGACCGAGAAGTCCGGACGGCAAATCGCGCTGTCAATCAGAGCCGTCAGCCCCAAATTCGAGATCGTCGAAGGACTGCGTGTCGCGCAAGTCAATCCCGCGGATACCAGCAATGCGATCGAAGCGCTGCGTGCCCGGCCTGACGTTGTCTATGCAGAACCTAATTTCATCCGGAGAGCGACGGCCAACCCAAACGATCCACGCTACCCGGAAATGTGGGGACTCAACAATACCGGTCAACCCTCAGATTTAGGCGGACATCCCGGATCTCCCGGCAATGACATTCGCGCGCAGCAAGCCTGGGACATTACAACCGGCAACCGCAGCGTCGTAGTCGGAGTTATCGACTCGGGAATCGATATCAACCACCAGGACCTGCACGACAACATTTGGACCAATCCGGCTGAGGTCGCGGGCAACGGCCTCGATGACGACGGCAATGGATTCATCGACGACATCAACGGCTGGGACTTTGCTCATCACGACGCCTCCGTCTTCGATTACACCGAACCTACTTATCCGCCGTCTGCAAGCTACACCGGCGACGTAGAAGATCATGGTACTCACGTAGCCGGCACGATCGGCGCAGTTGGTAATAACGGAACCGGCGTTACGGGAGTCAGTTGGCAGGTAAGCTTGATGTCGCTCAAGTTTCTGACCGAAGACGGAGCGGGATCGTCTGCGAATTTGTTGAGCGCCTTCGCTTATGCGAAAGCGATGAAACAGCTTTGGGAGTCTTCAGGTGGGACGAAGGGCGCGAATATTCGGGTTCTTAATAACAGTTATGGCGGCGATAGATTTTCTCAGGCCGAGCTCGACGCGATTCGCGCCTTGAGCGACGCCGGAATCCTGTTTGTAGTCGCGGCCGGTAACGAAGGACTTCCTAACGACCTTTTCCCGGTCTATCCCTCGAATTACATTTCTCCAAACCTGATCTCCGTCGCAGCTTCGAGCGGCGGCGGCACCAGAGCCTTCTTCTCAAACTGGGGTGAGGCGACCGTAAACGTCACCGCGCCCGGTGAATTTATCCTGAGCACCACGCCGAAGAATACTTACGACTTTTTCGACGGCACGTCGATGGCTGCGCCGCACGTTTCCGGGAGCGCCGCGTTGGTTTGTGCGTTATCTCCGAACATCACGATGCCGAAGCTTCGCTTGTTGATGATGTACAGCGGACGTCTTGCGCCGTGGCAATTTCTCAATGTGTTTCCGATTTCAACCGGGCGTATCGTTGACGCGAGCAGGGCCTTGCAAGGTGTCAGCAGCACAGACGTAACGCCGCCCGGCCCGATCAATAATCTAAACGCGTTTATCAGCGATACATTTCCAAACTACACGCTCGGTTGGGTAACAGCCGGGGATGACGGAAATTCCGGGACGGCCGCGGCCTACGAGGTTCGCTTCTCGGAAACAAACCTCAACGATGCAAATTGGGATTTGGCGACGCCTTTGCCTGGTCCGATACCCCACGAACCGATCAGTGGTCAAAGTGTCACCCTAAAGATTCCGTGGCGACACCCTTCCGGCTTCATCGGCGTTCGGGCGGTGGACGACGTTGGAAACAAAGGTCCTATTTCGCAAATACCGGTTTCAGTTAGCGTGGACGTCGGCGATCCTTACACGATTGCCGAAACCGCGGCGGCTCCGGTTTCGACCGGCGGAACTGCGTTGGGATTGGTCGGCGATGACGAAGTCAAAACGATCAATTTGCCGTTCCGCTTCAAATATTACGGGATCGAGTATCCTGCAGTTACGGTGTCAACGAATGGCGCGTTGTATTTCGGTTTTCCACCGGATGATGATGCGCTCAGCTCTCCACGATTGCTGAATGGTCGTCGCATGATCGCCGGCCTGTGGGACGATCTGCGCACCGATCGACGTGCCGGCGACGATGTTTATGTGGTCCAGGATACGGATCGGATAATTTTCAGGTGGCAGGCCGTCACGTTCGATCATCCGATCAGCCCAACACAAACGCGCGGCGAGAATCCGGTAAGCTTCGAGATTGAGCTGCGGTTCGACGGCACGATCACCGTGCGCTATGGTGATGGCAATCAGAAGCTGGTGCCGGTCGTAGGCATTAGTGATGGAGCGCCGGAACCTTATTTTTCAGAATCGCATTCGTTTGCAGGCAGCTTGAAAGATCTGACTAATGCGCAGACTGTGGTCTTTGCGCGGCGCAGTCCAGTTCCACGCGGCGTGTTGACTGTTGCTTCAGAGAATCCGGCCAGCGGTGTCAGCATTACTGTCAGTCCGAATGACATCTCAGGTGCGGGCAACGGCACGACGCAGTTCACGCGCACCTACAATCCGGGCGATACGGTAACTCTCACCGCGCCCGCCACAATGAACGGGAACAACTTCAAAGTGTGGAACCGAAACGGACAAGGTTGGAGTGGAAGTGTCACGACAACCGTGGAAGTACGCGGCAACGTCACGATGACGGCGGTTTATTCCACCTCGCCCGTCTTAACCGTTAACTCTTCCAATCCAAACAGCGGTGTGAACATAACCGTCACTCCAAATGACAAGGATGGCGCGGGAAACGGTACTACACCATTCACGCGTACGTACAATGAGTTTACGGGCGTGAATCTGACCGCGCCCGCTACAGTTGGTTCAAGTACTTTTTGGAAATGGCAAGTCGATGGCGTTGATTATGTGCAGAGTCAACTGGCAACGGTATCGATGAACCAGGGTCACACGGCTACTGCTATTTACGTCACCGTAACGCCGACTCCCACTCCTACTCCGGTCCCCGGCGCTGGCGAGCAATCAATTGCGTTCGTCAAACAGGGAAGCTCGCTGGGAAGTGCCTCAGATCTTTTCCTCGTAAACCCGGATGGCACAAACGTGGTGAATATCACTGACGCAGCCGGTGATGACACGCGACCAGACTGGTCACCGGACGGTTCGCGTCTCGCGTACACGTGTCTCCGCCAGCCTGACGGCAGCATCAAGGCCCCGCAGCGTATCTGCGTCCGCAATGCCGACGGCACCGGATTCGCCGTTCTGTCTAACACCCTTGCAGAAGACTTTGGCCCAGCCTGGTCCCCCGATGGAACTCAAATCGCCTTTACGACCTCCGCGCCGGGCTTCCAGAGTGTGTTATCGATCATGAACGCAGATGGCACTGGCCGATTTCCGATCCTGATCTTCTCGAGCGCAGCTAACCCAGACTGGTCTCCTGACGGCTTGTCACTTGTCCTCGAGACCGGAAATTCGATTTGGATTTATGGAAGGATTTCGGGGAGCAGCTTGCGGCTAACGAATGCGACCGGCGATTCGCGGCCCCGCTTTTCACCTGACGGCTCGAAGATTGTCTTTCAGAGCAATCGCGATGGGCAGGCCGAGATCTACGTCATGAATTCCGACGGCACTGCGCAAACGCGTCTGACAAATAATTCAGCGGCTGATACAGCACCGGCATGGTCACCGGATGGTACCAGGATTCTGTTTACCTCGTTGCGTGATGGTCCAATGAGCCCGGCGCTCTACGTGATGAATGCTGATGGCAGCGGTCAAACGCGGGTGACGGCCGGCAGTGATGGCGTTTGGCGTCCGGATCTGATCACGCCCGTTATATTCACTGAAGAAGGCACGAACAATGTCGCCGCTGTCAATTCAGTTACCTTTATCCGCGGGCCTTTTCAGATCCTTGATACGCATAATTTCAGCTTCGATAATCACACGCGCATCATGTTTTTCACGTCGAGTCTGGGACTCGCGTCGCCGCCAATTCCCGTGCCGCCGATATTGTCGGTACAAATCAATGGGATTGTTTTGGCGGTTCAAAACGTTGGGCCAATTACTGGAGTTAACGGGCTGACCGGCTCCTACGTAATCATCAGGCTCCCTGACAATCTACCCAGCGGCAACCTGTCACTGACTGTCACTCTGCGCGGCGTAAACAGTCAGGCAGCAGTCCTGAAGATCGTGCCGTAGCTAGTTTGCGTAATTGCGGGTCGCGCCAGAGTCGCAGCTGACTTCTTCGAGTTCGTCAGAGTCGCACGTATGGAACGACACCACGACCATATCTCTTTCTGTCGGAAAGAACTCGTGCGGCACGCCTTCAGGAATCACGTACCAAACGTCGTTCAACGAGCAACCGGGCTCACCCCTGCGCTTCATCGGACCTGAGATCTCGCCAACGGATGATGTTCCCTCACCTTCAATCACCACCATGTGCTGGATGCTGTTTGGATGGAAGTGACAGCCTGAAGGCACGTCTTTCTTAAGCACGAAGATCCAGCACGATCCTATTGTGTCCGGCAGGCGTGCTCCGATTGAGGGCAGGTCGATGGCGGACCAGACAAACGGCTCCGCGGTGTGTTGCAAGTCGTTCTTGAGAGTATCGATAAGGCGGTGGATCGCAGGGCGCTTGATTAGTTGCGCGACCGCTTCGTCAAGCTGTGATAAGTAATCCATGGATCCAATCT
>DATFDT010000325.1:0-10223 GCA_035251975.1 Pyrinomonadaceae bacterium
CAGCAGCGGGGGCAAGCCCCTCTTCCTGACTTGTTCTAGTTTTGCGCTATTGTGGGGAAAATCCTTTTATGAATCTAAAAACAGTCCCCCCAATAGCTGGCTTGCTGCTGCTCGCCTTGCTCGGCGCCTGCCGTCCAACAAACAAGCTCCCGACGCGATCGGCTCCGCAATACAACGAGATCGTCCGCACGTTCTACATCGGACTCGCGGCATTGCAGGTCGGTCACGACGTCCAGGCAGACGCCAGGCTCCAGCAGTTTACGCAACTCGCTCCAAGCGAACCGGCCGGCTGGGCCAACTGGGGACTCCTCGCACTGCGGCAACGAAACTACGACACCGCCGCCGAGCGACTCAACAAAGCACGCGATTACGCGCCTGACAACAGCGACGTTTTTTATCTTCTCGGACTGCTCGAAAGCAGTCGCGGCAACACCGCGCAAGCAATCGATTATCTGCGCACGTCAGTCGAGTTGGACCAGAAAAACCTCATTGCTACTTACAAACTCGCCGAAGAAGTCGAACGACAAGGTGATGAGAAAAGCGCACAGGAACTCCAATCGCTAATCCAGAAAATCCTTACTGTCCAACCCGACAACCTCGCGGCCCTCGTCGAATCGACCCGCATCGCCGCAAAACGCGGTGACGCTGAAACAGTTAAATCATCCGTGGCAAAGATCGTCACCCGTTCGTCTGCATGGCCCGATGAAGTGCGTACACAAGTAAACGCAGTCGATACGGCGGCTAAGAGCGGCGACCTCAACTCAGCCGCAACACGTACGAGTTTCTTGCGAAACGTATTGATGCGTTTACCGGAATACCGTCGCGACCTCGCGGTGATCAAACCACCGCCCGGCGAAGAGGCGACTCCTTTCACACACTTTCTGAAACTGGAAGCGCCAGTCTTCACAGCCGCGCCTCCAGACACCTCCGTCACCTTCAAACCCGAGCCTTTAAATCCAGCCACGGATAAAACGGATTGGATCGGCACGATCTCCTTAAGTGGTCAAGGCGCGCCCGTGATTGCAACTGCCTCTGCACGTGAGGTTCGTTTGGCAACTGGCGCGAGTTTTCCTTTTCCAGCAGGTGCGATGAACACGCCTCCAACCATCAACTCTATTTTGCCGCTTGATTTCAGTTACGATTTCAAAACTGACCTCGTGCTCGCCGGTGAAGGTGGCGTCCGTTTGCTTCGTCAGGACAGTCCATCTGCGTTTACGGACGTAACTTCCGAGACAAAACTGCCGGTAACTATCCTCAACGGCAAATACACGGGTGCCTGGAACGCTGACATAGAAGCAGATGGCGATCTCGACATTATCCTTGGCTCAGCTCAGGGCCCGCCCATCGTCTTAAGGAACAACGGCGATGGTACTTTTACTGATACTCAACCGTTCGCTGAAGTCTCAGGATTAACCGACTTTGCCTGGGCGGATCTCGACGCAGACGGCGACCCCGATGCCTCTCTAATCGACAGCGGATCAAATCTGCACGTCTTCAGCAACGAGCGCCAGGGACAATTCACTAAGCGATCCGTGCCAATCGGATCGGCAATCCGTGCAATCAGTGTGCTGGATTTAAATAACGACGGTGTTATGGATCTGGCAGTCGCACAAAACGACGGTCGCATCATGCGTTTGTCTGATAAAGATCACGGAGCAGGTTGGGACAGTGCCGAGGTTGTAAATGCTAATGCCGCTTTGGGAGCCAGTGTTCTACGCGTCGCCGATCTCGACAATAACGGCGGCCTCGACCTCTTGTTGATGCCTGCGGCGAGGATCTGGCTCAACGACGGTAACGGCAAGTTCACTGAATTGAACGGCACATCTCTTACTGAGCATGTGTTTGACGTCGCCGATCTCAACAATGACGGCCGGCTCGATCTGCTCGGTCTTGATCTCGACTATAAACCACGCGAAGCCATCAACTCAGGCTCGAAAAACTATCATTGGCAGATCGTGCGCCCACGCGCTTCCAACGCCGTCGGCGATCAGCGTATCAATCCGTTTGGTGTCGGCGGTGAGATGGAGATCCGCTCCGGTCTGCTCGTGCAGAAACAACCGATCACCGGTCCGCTACTTCATTTCGGACTCGGCGACCAAACGAGTGCCGATGTAATTCGCGTCGTCTGGCCCAATGGAACAGTGCGCGCGGAGTTTGAAGTCAAAGCCGATCAGGAAGTTCTGACCGAGCAGCGTTTGAAGGCTTCGTGTCCGTGGTTGTTTGCTTACAACGGCAAGCAGATGGAGTTTATTAAAGACGCGGTGCCGTGGGGCTCGGCGATCGGTTTGCGCATCAACACGCTCGGCTCCGCAAAGATCGCTGCGACCGGCGAGTGGTACAAGATCCGCCGCGATCAGCTCGTGCCGCACGACGGTTATTACGACATCCGCGTGACCGCAGAGCTTTGGGAAGTTTATTACTACGACTACATCGGTCTGATGCCGGTGGATCATCCTGAAGGAACTGAGATCTTCGTCGACGAGCGCTTCGTCGTCCCGCCGGCGAAGCTCGGCTTCACGACTGTCGCGACTCCAAAACCGATCAAGCTGGCTATCGACGACAATGGCAACGACGTCACGAGCTTGTTGAGCGCGCGTGATGGCAAGGCGCTCGATAACTTCGGACGCGGTCAGTTCCAGGGTTTGACACGCGATCACTACGTCGAAGTCGATCTCGGCGACGATGCGCCCACAAGCGGACCGCTTTACCTGGTCGCGCACGGGTCGATTCACGATACCGAGTCGTCCGTGAACGTCGCGATCACGCAGGGAAGTCGTTGGCGCGCGAACCCGATGAGCGTCGAAATTCCGGATGGAAACGGCGGTTGGCGAGTCGCGCAGTCGAATCTCGGCTTCCCAGCCGGGCGGAAAAAGACAGTTTTATTTAATCTGACTGACCTCTTTAAACCGGGAACGCCGCATCGCGTGCGCATTCGCACGAACCTCGAAATCTACTGGGATCATCTCGAATGGGCGGTGGGTCTACCCGATGCGCCCGTGAAGATGGTACGCTTAGCGCCTTCGACGGTTGACCTGCATTATCGCGGCTATTCCGTGGTAAACGGGCCTGAATTCGGTGCGGCCCCAGAAGTGCCGGATTACTACAGGCTTTTCTCAACAAAACAGGCTTGGCGCGATCTCGAGGGCTATTACACTCGATTTGGCGAAGTGAGCGAGCTGCTGCAAGCGATCGACGATCGCTATGTGATCGTTGCGTCAGGTGATGAGATGTCGTTTCGTTTTCCGGAGCTACCGCCGCCGGCGGCCGGGTTTGTGCGCGATTTCATACTAATGGGTGATGGCTGGATTAAGGATGGCGATTACAATTCGACTTTCTCGAAGACGGTGCAGCCGCTGCCGCATCACGCCCAGAACGAGTATGAGACGAAGCCGGGTAAGCTGGAAGACGAAGTCGTCTATAAACGATTTCCGGAAGACTGGCAGAAGTATCACACGCGATATGTTGCGCCCGACGTTTTCAGGAATGTATTAAGGACTCGAACGATAAATGCTTCGCGGTAAAGCCGCCAGAATCATCCTGCTGATCATTTTTGTTGCGTTGATTGCGACGCCGCTCGTGATGAAGCGGCTTTCGCAGCGGCGTGCAGTGGCGAAAACTGATCCGTCGAGCTCGTTGTCGCGCTACGGTTTTTATCTTCAGGAAGTCTCGCAAACCTCGAAAATCAACTTCAAACACGAGGCGCCGACGCTCGATCATCAACTCGATCACATCATGCCGCAAGTCGCATCGATGGGCGCGGCGGTGTCTGTTGTCGATTTCAATCGTGATGGTTGGTCGGATCTTTACGTGACCAACAGCGGCGAGGGAAGTAAGAACTCGCTCTTCAAAAATAATCATGATGGATCGTTTACGGATGTTGCTGCTGACCTCGGTATCGCAGACGTCAATCAGTCCGGCACCGGTGTTTCGATGGGATCTGTTTGGGGCGACTACGACAACGACGGTTACGAAGACCTTTTTCTGTACAAGTGGGGTCGACCTGAGCTCTTCCACAACGACGCAGGGGAGAAGTTCACACGCGTGAGTGAGAAAGCGGGTTTGCCTGCATGGGTGAACGCAAACACGGCAGTCTGGTTTGACTACGATCGCGATGGAAGGCTGGATCTGTTTCTCGGCGGTTACTACGGTGAAGACGTCGACCTCTGGCATTTGAAGAACACGAAGATGATGCCGGAGAGTTTTGAGTACGCGAAGAACGGCGGGCGCAAGTATCTCTTTCGCAATCTCGGTGATGGTGCGTTCGAAGAGATCAGTCAAAAAGCCGGCATTGACACGCGGCGCTGGGCGCTTGCGGCAATCGTCGCTGACCTGCGCGGGACCGGCAACCAGGATCTCTTCATCGCTAACGATTACGGAATTTCCGAGCTCTATTTCAACGACGGCAAGCAGTTTCGTGAAGCTGGCAAAGATACGGGTGTCGGCTTTTCACCGAAGAGCGGCATGAACGCGTCCGTCGGAGATGTTCTCAACCAGGGTCGCTATTCGATCTATGTTTCGAATATTTCCGAGGAAGGTGTGTTAATTCAGGGAAACAATCTCTGGATGCCGCAAGAGGGCACCGGCGGCGACGCGATCAAATACGAGAATCTCGCGCGCGCGATGGATGTTGAGATCGGCGGCTGGAGTTTTGGCGCACAGTTTGGCGATCTCAACAACGACGGCACGCTCGATCTTTATCTCGTGAACGGCTACGTGTCAGCAGATCGCAATCTGAATTACTGGTACGACTTCTCGAAGATCGCCGGTGGCAACTCGACTATCATTTCCGACGCGGCGCACTGGCCCGCGATGGATGGTCGCAGCTTGTCTGGTTACCAGCAGAAAAAAGTTTGGCTCAATGATGGAGCTGGGAAGTTTGTTGATGTTGCGCAGGCGGTTGGCGCGAGCGATGTGTTCGATGGGCGAGCGGTGGCGCTTGTCGATCTTTGGAATCGTGGTGTGTTGGATGTCGTGGTTGCAAATCAGCGCGGGCCGTTGTTGATTTATAAGAACAACGTGGCGCCTGAGAATAAGTGGGTTGATTTCGAACTCGAGGGCGCGTCGAGTAATCGCAGCGCGATCGGAGCGGAAGTGAAGTTGTTTTGGGACGGCCGCCAGCAGGTGCAACACGTTTCCGGTGGCAGTGGATTCTGTTCGCAGAACCAGCGGCGCTTACATTTCGGTCTCGGCAAAAACCCACAGATCGATCGCGCCGAGATTCGCTGGCCGTCAGGGAAGATTGAGCGGATCGACAAACCATCAGTTGGTCAGGTTTATAGGATCAAAGAGTCTGTGTAATCTGTGGATGGTTTTAGCCACAGATTACACGGATTAGAAATCACGATGAGCGATTCAACTATTCGACCCGTGACGGCGCCGGTGTTTGGGCTGCGCTTTGACAATCGCTACATCGCGCCGCTCTTCATCACGTTCATCCTGCTCGTTGGCCATCTTTTCTACGGCATTCTCGAGAGCTACGAACGCACGGCGCTCGCGATCGTCGCTGCGATTGTCACCGAGGTCGTGCTGGGACGGATCTTTTTCGGCAAATGGCTCAACCTTTCGAGCGCGTACATCAGCGGCATCAGTGTCGGCATCCTTCTGCGCTCGCCCGCGTTCTGGCCGTTCGCGCTGGCAAGCTTGTTGTCGATCATGTCGAAGTACGTGCTGCGCGTGAAAGGCCGGCATCTTTGGAATCCGTCAAACTTCGGCATCTGTGTGTTGTTGTTTCTCGCGCCCGAGACTGTGGCGAGTCTGAGTGTGCAGTGGGGCAACTTCAAATGGCCGTTGATCGTGATCTGGGTACTCGGATCGATCATCATTTACCGCGCGAAACGTTTTCACATCAGCGCCACTTACGTTGCGTCGTTCTTTCTGTTTGCGTTTCTGCGAAGCTGGATCACGGGAGATCCGGTGCAGGCCGAGATCGCGCCGATCACTGGTCCGATGTACCAGCTTTTCGTTTTCTTCATGATCACGGATCCGAAGACGACGGTGAAGTCGAGAAAGTGGCAATGCACCGTCGTGTTCTTCGTGGCGTTCGCGGAAATGCTGTTGCGGCTGAATCAGGTGGTAAACGCGCCGCTCTACGCATTGTTCCTCGTTGGACCAACAGCGATGCTGATCGAGATCTGGTTGGAATCCAGCCGAAAGGTTGCACGTGCTGTTTGAGAACAAGCAGATTGGACAGGAACAACCAGATTGGATTTAACGAGCAGAAATAGAACAAGTCAGGAAGAGGGGCTAGCCCCCGCCGTTACTTGGATGGACGAGCGGGGGCAAGCCCCTCTTCCTGACTTGTTCTATGTTTCAGTAGCCTTGTTCTTCTTTGCAATTAATCTGTTTACTGCTTGTAAGCAATCCCCGACTGCGACGCCAGCAGCCCCGGCGACTGAGACGGCCGCGGCAGTCGCATCACCCTCACCGAGCCCGACACCACCACGACCCTCAGGTGAAATCCAATTCACCGACGTCACCTCCGAAGCAGGCATCCGCTTCAAACACAACAGCGGCGCCTTCGGCAAAAAATATCTCCCCGAAACGATCGGCGCGGGCGGCGCCTTCCTCGACTACGATAACGACGGCTGGCAAGACATCCTGCTCATCAACTCGATGGACTGGCCCGAGAATAAAAAACGCAAATCATTCCCCGCGCTCTATCACAACAACAAAGACGGCACCTTCACAGACGTAACACACCAGGCAGGCCTCGGCGTCGAGATGTACGGCATCGGCGTCGCAGTGGCCGATTACGACAACGATGGCAACGTCGACATCTACATCACCTGTGTTGGTCCAAATCGTCTCTTTCGCAATCTCGGCGGTGGGAAGTTCGCAGATGTGAGTGCGCGCGCGGGCGCCGGCGATCCGGGCTTCTCAACGAGCGCCGCGTGGTTCGACTACGACAACGATGGCAAACTCGATCTTTTCGTCGGCAACTACGTCGACTGGTCAGTACAAACAGATCAATATTGCACGCTCGACAACAAGAACAAATCGTATTGCACGCCCCAAACTTACAAAGGCCAAAGCGCGTCGTTGTTTCACAATCGCGGCAACGGCACGTTTGAAAACGTCACCGCAAAAGCCGGCGTCAACGATCCAGCCGGAAAAACACTCGGCGTCGCACTGCTCGATTACGACGACGACGGCTGGATGGATCTCTTCGTCGCCAACGACACCGAGCCAAACAAACTCTATCGAAACAATCACAACGGCACATTCACCGACAATGCCGTGCTCGCAGGTGTGGCGTTCAGCGAGGCTGGCACTGCACGCGCCGGCATGGGCGTCGATGCCGCCGACTACGACGGCTCGGGCAAACAGAGCCTCGTGATCGGAAACTTCACAAACGAGAGCATCGCGTTGTATCACAACGACGGCTCGGGTCTTTTTACCGATGAAGCAGCAGCTTCCGGAATCGGCAAAATGTCGGCGCAGTCGTTGACCTTCGCCTGCTTCTTCTTCGACTACGATCTCGATGGATTGCTCGATATCTTCGCTGCGAATGGTCACGTGTCTGACGATATCAGCGTCGTGCAGCCGACAGTGAAGTACGCGCAGCCGCCGCATCTCTTCCGCAATCGCGGCAAGAAAAAGTTTGAAGAGGTGACTGCGAAACTAGGTCGCGCGATGAACCGCGCGATCGTCGGTCGCGGCGCTGCTTACGGTGATTTCGATAACGACGGCGATCTCGATCTACTCGTCACGACTAACAATGGTCCGGCGCGTTTGCTTCGCAACGACAACGCAAATCAGAACGATCTGTTGCGTGTGAGAACTGTCGGCGCACGCGCGAATCGCGACGGCATCGGAGCTCAGATTGTCTTGAAAACGTCGAAAGGCAATCGCGTCTTTGGCATGGTCCGCACCGGCTCGAGCTACTGTTCGCAGTCAGAGCTGCCCTTGACGTTTGGGATCGGCAAGCCTGAAGACGGAACGACTCTCACACTGGAGATCACCTGGCCCGGCGGTCAGAAAGATACGATTACGAACCTCAAACCTAACCAGTCAATCGTAATTCAGGAAGGAAAAGGCATCACCGCGCAGGAACCAATCATCTTCGTCCACACACCTCCGGCTCCATCACCGTCGCCTTCGCCGAGCTCGTCTAGTCCTTCTTGATCAGTTTGTCGGCGTCTTTCTTAATGATACCGCTGAGCTGAATCAGGCTCTCGAGGTCGTGGCGCGCGCGCGGCAACTCGACAGCATCAACTGTGTTTGGATTCTCGATGATCGGATTCGTGACAAAGCTGCGGATCTCTTTACAGAGTTTTATCAGTGAATCCTTCATCTCCGCGTCTGAGTGCTCCTTGATGGGCGCGTCGTCAGGCGAGAGATGCAGCCTGAGCGTCGATTGCACTCGAGTCGCGCGCTTTTTGATTTCCTCCGTCGCTTCGGAAACAAAGTGGTAATCGAGATCTTTTTTAGAAGCAAGCGCACGGGCGATTTCGTTGTGAAGAGTCAGGATGCGCGTGAAGTCTTCTTCAGTTTGCGCCATCAGCGCTTTGAGTTGCCGGTCATTTTTCGGACTCTCAGGCTGGGTTCCGAAATTCCTAAGGTTATATTCACGCTGACTCATCTCCTGCTGTCGAATGCGATCGTTGTTTCGCCGATCGACAGGCGGCGGGCCAGCGGGAACAGCTTGAGAGAAAACGGGGGCTGCGCAAATTAGGAGGAGGATAGGCGCGATCATTAATCGATTCATAGCAAGCCTCCCGATTTTTTGAGTGGGGCTCAGTATACATCTACAGATTACACAGATGCCACAAAATCGGCGTAATCTGTGGATAACTACAAAAGCAGTTGACGGATTCTCTGCCATGTACTAATTATTCTTATCGATTATCCATTTGCATTCTGGCCCCGCTCCTTCTAACTTCCTTCCCTTGGGCGTACGGCGCCGGCGGTTTTGCGGTATGCGACGAATAGACTTAAAGAAAGCAAACGTAGCGCGGTCCAACACGATCCGCGATATCAATCGGCAGATCGTCCTCAACTACGTTCGCGAGCGAGGTCCGATATCACGCGCCGAAATTGCCCACGAAACAGCGCTGCAGCGTTCCACAGTTTCACTAATCGTCGAGGAATTACGCGTCGATGGGCTGATCGAGGAAGTGAGCGGTGAATCGACCGGCGGACGCCCGCCGATCCTTTTGTCGCTGCGCACGGCTGACGCAGTTGCGATCGGCGTGGATCTCGGTACAACGCGCACGATCGTTGCCACAAGCGATCTGGCCGGTCGCGTGTTGGACCAGGAAGAGTTTGAAACCAATCCCGACGCCGATGTCACAACAAAAGAGATCATCGATCGCGCGAAAAAGTTTATCAGGCGAAACAACGGCACGATCGAAGGAGTCGGCGTCAGTCTTCCCGGACTCGTCGATCCGGAAGGCAAGGAATTGTTCATCCCCACTTTCCAGTGGCGCAACTTGCCGCTCGCCAGTCAAATAAGCGACGCAACCGGATTGCCTGTAACGATGGACAACGATGCGAACGCTGCGGCGCAAGCCGAGCTGTGGTTTGGTCGACCCGAGATTCGCGCGGTGCGCGACTTCATTCTCGTGCTCGTTGAAGGCGGCGTCGGCACGGGCATCGTTTTCGACGGTCAGGTCTATCGTGGTGAAAACGGCGCGGCTGGTGAGTTCGGACACATGACTATCGGACGTGATGCGCCCGTTGCTTGTGCTTCTGGTAGTCGTGAGTGTTGGGAAGCTTTTGCTTCCGAACGCTCGGCGCTCGCGCGCTACAAGAATTTATCAGGCGGGCGAAACGGGGCTGCGAGTACAGACTTCGGTGCGCTGATCGATCTGGCGTTGAGTGGTGAAGGTCCTGCGCGTACGGCTTTGAAAGAGACGGCTACCTATCTCGGCATCGGCATCGCCAACCTGATTCGCGGCCTCGCGCCTGAAGCGGTGATCGTTGGTGGCCCAATCGTCCGCGCGTGGCCGGTGATCTCGTCTGACATCAAGCACAGCGTTGAGGCCACGATCTGTCGCGGCTTACCGACGACTCGCATTATCGCTTCGACGCTTGGACCAGAACCCACTTTGATGGGCGCCCTCAGTCTTGTCCTGGCAAGCAAATTTGCGTCCGTTTCCTTCACTTAAACCCCTCTTCATTGTTGGCTCTGCGAACAAAGTTTCCCTCGGTTTAAATTTTACTGATAGCAAAGTCAAAAAAATCTTGACAAGGATACGGATTAGTATTAAAAACTTTTGCTA
>DATFDT010000326.1:0-9259 GCA_035251975.1 Pyrinomonadaceae bacterium
TTTATTTCGTTGCTAAACCCTGAAAGGGTTTGACAGTTGGCGAACCCTTTCAGGGTTAGAACGGCTTTGATGTGCTAGTCCCCAGGGTTCTCGTTCCTCGAACCCTGGGTTAGCCAATTTATTTCGTTGCTAAACCCTGAATGGGTTTGGCGGTTGGCGAACCCTTTCAGGGTTAGAACGGCTTTGATGTGCTAGTCCCCCAGGGTTCTCGTTCCTCGAACCCTGGGTTAGCCAATTTATTTCGTTGCTAAACCCTGAAAGGGTTTGGCAGTTGGCGAACCCTTTCAGGGTTAGAACGGCGGTGATGTGCTAGTCCCCAGGGTTCTCGTTCCTCGAACCCTGGGCTGAAATTAGCGAACGCCTCCGGCGTAGAGGGAAAACCTTCTCAGAAAAACAAGATTCTGCGAACTTGCTTCACAGAGGACACAGAGGTTGCACAGAGAAAAAGCACGAATGAAAGAATGGCGCGGCATCAATCATTCGTGCTTCTTTGTGCCTTTTGGTGGCTTACGCTCGCTGCTCCTCGATCTCTTTGATCTTAGTACGAAGCCACCCACTTACTCTTTGCTCGAGCTTTGCCTGGTCGTCCCGCAGCTCTAGATCCTCGATGGTGTCCCCATCAGTATTTAAAGGAATGAAGTGGCACGGAACGTCTTTGGTCCGGTTTTCCGGGCTGACAAATTCAAGCAAGTGGCACTCATTGCAAGGATGAGCGCGATATGGGTAACCATAGTTAATACAGGACAGAGAATCCTGAAAAGTAGATTTGCTTTGCCACGGTGTACGAACTGATCGTCCGTATCCTCCCTTTTCAATGAAGTCCAACTCATCTTTGAGGAGTTCAAGAATATCGCGCTCATCCGTTGACATGGCTTTGAACCTCCTTTTCTGTTCTGATAACCAACCCGCCCTCGCAAGCGCAAGCGACATGCCAAACGTGTTTTTAGTATTTAGTGAAGATCCCTCCGCGAGTTGTGAGTAAGCTTTCGCAGTTGCTGAGAAAAAGTCCACAGTGCCTACTCAAAGGACGTGAGATCAATTGCGCTGGCGTATTTCTTATTCGAAAAACACCGCATATAATCAGCCTGCGCTCCCCAGGCTGAATCTAATGGAGGTTAATGTCCCCTAAGAGCTCAAACGAACAGATCCTTATAGTCGACGACGACCAGGTTATTCGCTGGACACTTCGCGAAGCGCTGCAGAGTTGGGGCTTCGCTACAGTTGAAGCTGGCTCCGCGTCGGAAGCAGTAAAACAGTTTCAAGCAGACCTACCCGCCGCAGTCTTGCTCGATATCGACCTTCCTGACGGCTCCGGCCTTGATGTGTTGCGAGAGATCAAACGCGAACATCCCGATGTGATTGTCATCATGATCACAGGGAATGTTCAGATTGATAACACCATCTCGGCCCTGCGCGGCGGCGCATACGACTTCATCGCGAAGCCTCTAAGCCTCGAAGAGCTCCGCGTCACATTACGAAACGGGATTGAAACTCGACAATTACGTCGTGAAGTAGCGCAAGTTAGAAAGGAACGAGCGCGCGAGTTTAACTTCAAGCAGATTGTGGGTGAGTCGCCGGCGATGAAGAAGATGCTGGGCCTGGCAGCCAAAGTTGCTGAAAGTGAAGTCTCGTCTGTCTTACTTCAGGGCGAATCAGGCACAGGCAAAGATCTGGTTGCGAAAGCGATTCATTACGGCTCCGAACGAGCCGATGGACCTTTCGTGGCGATCAACTGCGCCGCCCTTCCCGCGACGCTGATTGAATCCGAGCTTTTCGGCTACGAAAAGGGCGCATTTACCGATGCGAAAGCGCGCAAGGAAGGTTTATTCGAACAGGCCGAAGGCGGAACGCTTTTGCTCGACGAGATCGGCGAATTGGAGCTCTCGCTACAAGCCAAGCTGTTGCGTGTTCTGGAGGAAGGCGCCTTCCGTCGTGTTGGTGGTCTAAAAGATATTCCACTCGATGTGCGTGTACTGGCAGCGTCAAATCGGGATCTAAAGGCGGAAAGCGAGGCCGGTCGTTTTCGCCTCGATCTGTACTATCGTTTATCGATCATTCAGATCGATATTCCGCCGCTGCGCGAGAGAGGTGACGACGTTTTGCTGTTGTCTCAACATTACATCGACACGATCGGAGCGAGACTGAAGCGCAACAAAATCACCGGTTTGTCTGCCGAAACTCAGGAAGTGTTCCGGAAATACGACTGGCCCGGAAACGTTCGCGAACTGCGTAATGTGATCGAACGCGCTCTCATTCTCGAAGATGAAGACAAGATCACGACCGAGTACTTGCCCGGCGGATTACTGGCGCCGTCGCGTCTTGCACAAACTCCAATAACTGGAGCCATTGAAGTCTCAACCAACTTTGTGTTGCCCGCGGAAGGTATTTCTCTTGACGAAGCTGAGCTCTCGTTTGTCCGGCAGGCAATCGAGCGAAGTGGTGGTAATCAAACACGTGCCGCCGAGCTCCTGGGCATTTCGCGCGATCAGCTTAGATATCGCCTGAAGAAACTTGAAGAGCTGCAAATCGCAGGTTCTGATTCGCCATGACTGCGATCGATCCCAGATCCCTTGACCGTGAGCTGGAGCGCTCCCAGAAGGAACTGGCTGACATCAAGTTTGCGCTTGATGAATCAGCGATCGTTGCCATCACCGACCAGCGCGGGATCATCAATTTCGTCAACGACAAGTTCTGCGAAATCTCCAAATACTCACGTGAAGAACTGCTTGGTCAGGATCACCGCATCATCAATTCGGGCTATCACTCCAAAGAGTTCATTCGAAACCTGTGGACCACGATCGCAAGCGGAAAAGTTTGGCGCGGTGAGATAAGAAATCGTGCCAAAGACGGAACGTATTACTGGGTAGACACGACGATCGTTCCTTTTCTCAACTCCGAGGGAAAACCTTACCAGTACGTCGCGATTCGCAGCGACATCACCGAGCGGAAACGTGCTGAAGAGCAGATTATGGAGCAGGCAGCGCTGCTGGATCAGGCGCAGGACGCCATCCTCGTACGCGATCTCGATCAGAACATTTTGTTCTGGAATAAGGGCGCCGAAAAAATTTACGGTTGGTCGGCCGAAGAAGTGATTGGCAAAAACGCCGGAGAGCTCCTTTTCAAAGATCGTTCCGCTCAGTTCGAGGCTGCGCGTCAGGCAATCATTCAGGACGGAGAGTGGAAAGGTGAAATGCATCAGGTGCGGCGAGATGGCCGTGAAATCATCATCGAGAGCCGTTGGACCCTCGTGCGCGACGAACAGAAACAACCGAAATCGATCCTGATCATTAATACAGATGTCACTGAGAAGAAACGGATGGAGTCGCAGTTTCTTCGCGCGCAAAGAATGGAGTCGATTGGGACGCTGGCCGGCGGTATTGCTCACGATCTGAACAACGTTCTTTCGCCAATCCTGATGGCGATCGACATGTTGCAGTTGCGAGTAAGTGACGAAAATAGCAAAAAGTGGTTCGAAGTTTTGCGCTCCAATGCCGAACGCGGCGGCAACATGGTGCGGCAGGTATTATCGTTCGCAAGAGGCGTCGAAGGTGAGCGTGTAGCGTTGCAGCCAAAGCATCTCATTAAAGATATCGTCAAGATTCTGCGTGAAACGCTGCCGAAATCGATCGAGATCAACTTTCATCTTCCTAATGATATCTGGCTCATTTCCGCTGATGCGACGCAAATGCACCAGGTGTTGATGAATCTCTGCGTGAATGCGCGCGACGCGATGCCGGAAGGCGGATCGATAACAATCAAAGCTGAGAATGTTTTTGTAGACGAAAACTACGCGCGCATGCATATCGAGGCGAAGCCCGGGCGCTTTGTTGCGATCACCGTTTCCGATACAGGGCCGGGAATGACTCTGGAGGTTCAAAGCCGCATCTTCGAACCGTTCTTTACCACGAAGGAGATGACTAAGGGAACCGGTCTCGGCCTCTCAACGGCTTTGACGATCGTGAAGAGTCACGGAGGCTTTATCAACGTCTACAGTGAGTTGCATAAGGGCAGCCAGTTTTCTGTGTACCTTCCCGCACTCGATATGCCCGGCACGATCGATTCAGCGGTCGCGCAAACAGATCTTCCGCTGGGTAACGGCGAATTGATTCTGGTGGTTGACGACGAGGAGTCGATTCGCGAGATCACGCGCGGGACGCTGGAGACCTTTGGATATACCGTGCTGACGGCAAGCGACGGCACCGAAGCACTCGCGCTCTACGCCGACAAGAAGAACGAGATTGCAGTTGTTTTGACTGACATGGTGATGCCGTTCATGGATGGCCCGGCTACGATTCGCGCACTCCAGCGCATGAATCCCAAAGTACGAATTATCGCCGCCAGTGGTCTGGGAACCGGACATCGCGCCGGCGAAGGAACCCTTGAAGGCGTCTCCGTCTTCCTCAACAAACCCTACACCGCCGAAAAACTACTCAAGACACTGGCCGACGTTCTGCGCTAAGAAAAGAAGTAGCCACAAAAGGCACAAATAGAAAACCAGCAGTCACATGATGAACTCACCTAAGTGATCCATTTTGTGCTTTTGTGCCTTTTTGTGGCTACCCTTCTGCGGGAAATTTCTGGCAGGCTGCGAAATACCTCGCAACTTCTTTTCCTAACCTCACTAAATCCTTCAAAAGACTACTTGGTACAGGTTGTGCTCTGACCCGGCTCTGGAGAGTTTGAAGCGATGGCAAAGGTTTTGGTATTGGGTGGCGGGTTCGGCGGTGTCGTAGCCGCCGAGCGTCTCGCCGAGCAGCTTGGCGACGAGCATCAAATTACGCTCGTGTCACGCAGCCGCCAGTTCATTTTCTATCCGGGACTTGTGAAGCTCGCTTTTGGCAAAGCTGAGACATCCGACGTCTCGTTCGACCTCAGGCAAACAATGCTGAATCGACGAGTCAACTTCATTGAAGCCGAAGTCGCCTACATCGATCCCTTCGAAAGAACAATCACTATTGCGCACGGCGAGGTCGAAGGAAAGCTTCCTTACGACTATCTCGTATTTGCGCTCGGACGGCGCCTCGCAACCGAACGCATCCTCGGATTCTACGAGCATGCACATCATCTGTTGAACGTCGGTAAGGCAATCAATTTTGGAAAGGCCGTCAAGAGCCTGCACACGGGCAGAGCGGTTTTTGGCCAATGTTTCGGCGCCCGCTTGCCTGTTCCGGTGTACGAAAGCGCCTTTGCTCTCGCACGCCGGCTCGAAGAGAAAGGCGAGCGCGAGCGCGTCAGAATAACTATCGTCAGTCCGACTACACTCGACTTGGAGCTTAGAGACGTTGCCGCTGCCGCCGCGATTAAGAAGGCGCTCGATGCGCGTCAAATAGAATTCCTCCCCAATCTTCGGATCCAATCACTAACGGAAAACTCTGCCATCACCAGTGGAGACGCAATCAATTTCGATCTCTTAATGCTGGTTCCCCCGTTTCGTGGTTCATCGGCGGCCTCTTACTTTGGAATCACAAACGAAGAGGGTTACATCCACGTCGATTCCACGATGCGTGTAGCCAGCCAGGAGCGAATTTACGCCGTTGGCGACTGCACAAATTTCGAGGGCCCGAAGATGGGCCACATGGCCGTGCGGCAAGCCGAAGTGGCTGCTGCAAATTTGGCGGCGGAAATCGAGGGACGCGGCCCCGTTGCACGTTACCAACACAAAATGAGATTCGTCATCGATGAGCTTGGGGCCGACAGTCTTTACGTGCACAAAGATCTTTCGACAGACGAGCCGGCAACAGTCAGGCAAGGTCGTTTCTGGAGTTGGGCCAAAAAGGCTCATGAAAAGTATTGGGAAGTTTCGCATTCATAACTTGAAGGGAGGCAAATCATGCGCGAAGAACGCACTATTCATTTGGCTGAAGTCCCCATTGGAAAAGACGGCTTTGTTTGGAACCGCCTGCACGGAGAGCGCGAGGAGCTCTGCGAGGCATTGGTCAAAGAAGAAACCGCAGGCAAGCGCCACCTACTACAAGCACGTTTGCGTAGCATCGACGACGCACTCGACCGCTTGATGTCGGGTTCTGCTTTAGAAAGCCGGGGCCATTAACGCCGGGAGTAATTGAAATGAAAGCAAATGTTTTTCGGGGTAAAAACAACATCCGAATCGAAGAGGTAGACAAACCACGAGCAGGTGTGGGTGAAGCAGTTATTCGCGTGACGCTCACCACGATTTGCGGCACCGATCTTCACATTGTGAGAGGTGAATATCCGGTTGCGCCCGGATTAGTGATCGGTCACGAACCGGTTGGAGTGATCGAGGAGCTCGGCGAAGGCGTTGCCGGTTACGAGATCGGGGATCGCGTACTCGTCGGCGCGATTACTCCTTGCGGCCAGTGTAGCGGATGCTTATCCGGCCACTCGTCACAATGCGGTCATGGTGAAGGTTATGAAGCACTGGGAGGCTGGCGCTTCGGCAATACCATCAACGGCGCACAGGCTGAATATCTCAAGGTTCCGTACGCACAGGCCAACCTCGCAAAGATTCCTGACGAGCTAACAGACGAGCAGGTAGTCCTGCTTGCCGACATCGCTTCGACCGGCTTCAGCGGCGCAGAGTCAGCCGAAATCAAGATCGGCGACTCGGTTGTCGTATTCGCCCAGGGGCCGATCGGTTTGTGCGCGACGGCCGGTGCAAAGCTTATGGGAGCAGGACTGATCATCGGCGTCGATGGTGATGACAATAGACTGGCGATGTCAAAGCGTATGGGCGCGGATGTCACACTCGACTTTCGCGACGTTGACGTTGTGGCCGAAGTAAAACGTCTGACCGGCGGCGGCGCCGATGTGAGTATCGAAGCACTCGGCACGCAACAGACTTTCGAGAGTGCGTTGCGGAGTCTGCGGCCGGCGGGAACACTCTCGAGTCTCGGTGTCTACTCAGGCAAGCTTGCGATTCCCTACGAAGCATTCGCCGCGGGTATTGGCGATCATCGCATCGTGACGACGCTTTGTCCGGGTGGGAAAGAACGCATGCGCCGGTTGATGGAAGTCGTTCGGCATGGCCGCGTCGATCTGACGCCGTTGCTCACGCACACTTTCGCTCTTGAGGATATCGGAAAAGCTTACGATCTGTTTGGTGAACGACTCGAGGGCGTAATGAAAGTAGCGATTAGACCTTAAGCGGAGGGTCCATCATGATCAATATCAAACGAATTCTTTGTCCAACTGATTTGTCGCCACACTCTGGAAAAGCCGTGCGTTATGCAGTGGCGCTCGCACGCGCGCACGACGCAGAGTTGATCTTCTTCCACTGCACGCTGGACCTCGATGGTGGGGAAAAGTTGAGAGCGTCCGTGTTAGAGCAACTGTCTGCTATTGACGCGGGCTGGCGGCTGGTTGCAGTTACAGCCACTGACGTTGGCGAAGCGATCATGACGCAAGCGCAAGTCGACGGTGTCGACATGATCGTGATGCGATCGAGGCGTCGTCCTCATCGCGCGGCGTTGCTTGGTTCGACGGCGGAGTCAGTTTGCCGCAGTGCTCCGTGCCCAGTGCTGGTTATGCACAACGACGAGCAGGAGTTCGCCGGCAATCTCGCGCGTGTGCTGGTGGCCTACGACTTCTCCGATTACTCCGAGCTTGCTTTGAAGTATGGAGTGTCAATCGCCCAGGAGCACCAGGCCGAATTACATCTGCTACACGTGTTGCCATCGCGCTCAGTGAGTGAGCCTGAGATCGCATGGTTTCCGGTTGGCGGCGAATCGGCGTATCACAGTGCCGCGCGCCGGCTGCAAAGAGTGGTGCCGGCTGAGGTGAATCTTTGGTGTGAGGTCAAAACTGCCGTCAGTGAAGGTCACCCGTATCGAGAGATTCTGAATTATGCCGAGAAGAATGAGATCGACTTGATTAGTGTAGGAGCGCACGGCGCCGGCTTTGGGATGCGTGCGCTGTTTGGTTCGAATGTGGATCGAGTACTGCGCCAGTCGCCGTGTCCGGTCCTCGTCGCACGCCCGTTGCGCCCGACGATTCACGGAACAAATGTAGTGGCTTCTGTAAATCCTGAAATTCTGTCTAAAGACTATGGGCGAGCAACGAGTCGAACAACAGGTAGATGAAACGAAGTCGCAAGCTTTCATGAAGGCACTTCTGGAAGACCTGCGCGCGCTCGCGTTCATGCTCGAGGATGGACGTGTGGAAACTGGCGTGACGCGCATTGGTGCAGAGCAGGAGATGTTTCTCATCGATCGCTACTTACGACCCGCGCCTGTTTCGCTCGAAGTATTGAAGGAAGCCAATGACCCGCGGCTGACGACTGAAATCGCACGATTCAATCTCGAGGCTAACCTTAGTCCGCTAAAGCTTGAGAACGATTGTTTCAGCCGGATGGAACGAGAGCTCACGGAAGTAGTCGAGGTCGCGCGCAACAGTGCGGCGACTCAGGACGTCAATGTTCTTCTTGCCGGGATTTTACCGACGCTGCAAAAGTCAGATTTGACGCTCGATAACCTCACGCCAGTCCCCCGTTATCACCAGTTGGATCAAGGGGTGATCCGGATGCGTGGCGGTCCACTCTCGATTCACATCAAGGGATTAGACGAGCTGCAGTTGACGCACGACAACATCATGATGGAATCGTGCAACACGAGTTTCCAGGTTCATTTCCAGAGTAACGCCAAAGAGTTCGCGAATCATTACAACGTCGCGCAGGCGATCACTGCGCCCATTCTGGCTGTTGCAGTTAATTCCCCGCTCTTGTTTGGTCAACGTTTGTGGCAGGAAACACGCGTCGCGCTGTTTCAGCACTCGACTGACGAGCGCTCGCGTCCGCAGTTGGCGCGCCATCAGCCCACGCGCGTCAGTTTCGGTGATTGTTGGCTCAAGCATTCCGTGATCGAGCTCTTTCACGATCAGATCACGCGCTTTCGTCCGGTGTTGATCACGGAACCGGACGAGAATCCGTTTGCCGTGCTCGCGCGTGGTGAGACGCCTTCACTTTCAGCCTTGCGCCTGCACAACGGTACGGTTTGGCGCTGGAATCGGGCTTGTTACGGCGTACATAACGGTGTCGCACACTTGCGCATCGAGAACCGCGCGCTGCCGTCTGGTCCAACAATCGCCGATGAGATTGCGAATGCAGCTTTCTTTACCGGCTTGATGGTTGCGCTGCCACAAATATACGGCGAAATCGCGAAGCAAATGGCGTTTGACGATGCGAAGTCAAACTTTTTCCGCGCTGCGAGGCATGGACTTGATGCTCAATTTCAGTGGCTTGACGGGCAGAGTCATAACGCAGCGGTGCTCATCCTGGACCAACTAC
>DATFDT010000327.1:0-4535 GCA_035251975.1 Pyrinomonadaceae bacterium
CCGGGAAACGACGCGCCTGGACCAGCGCCGCCGCGTAACCGAGCGCGTATTCAGGAGCGTCAGGCTGAATCTCCGATGCACGTCGATAATAATCGAGCGAACGCGCGGGATCGTCTGTACGGTATGACGCACCGAGACGACCGAGCAGCATCGCGCTGCGCGGGTTTTTCTCGAGTAGCTTTTCGAGCGCCTTGCGAGCCACCGCTGGATCGGCGTTGTTTGCGGCCTCGATCTCTTCAGGCGTGCCCACGACGCCGTTAGCATTCGCGCCGGCCGGCGGTTGCGTTTCGATTCCGGCGGATTTCGCGACTGCCTGTGCCTCTTCTGTTTTGCCCGCCTGCTGGAGTGCGTAAGCGAGACGCGAGAGCACGGCTTTGTCGGTTGGCTTCAACTTCGCTGCTGTTTTTAGATCTGCGATCGCGGCCTCGAAGTTTTTCTCGGCTGTGAAGAGATCTGCACGTTCGAGAAGTGCAGCGACGTTCTCGGGTTCATTTGCGAGTATGTGTTCGAGTGCTGATTTGGCGCCGGCAGTGTTGCCGTTTGCTTTCTCCGCGAGTGCGAGTGCGACCCACGCAGAAGCGGGCGCATCGGGATTTGCGGTCGCGCGTTTTGCGAAATCGAGTGCTGACTTTGCGTCGTCAGCGCGCAGGCGCAGATCGGCGAGCATACGCAGCGCCACATTGTCTTTGTTATCGACTGTTAATGCCTGGTTGAAAAACTGTTCGGCTTCTTTATCACGGTTTTGTCGCACTAACACGACGCCGAGCGCGGAGTAGGGAAGTGACCAGTTTTTCTTGTAAGAGATCGCACGACGAAATGCCGCGTCTGCTTCGGCGAGGCGTCCGAGCGAGGCGAGCGCGTTGCCGCGCTGAAACTCCGCTTCCGGAAATTCGGGGCGCACCTTGAGCGCCTGTTCGTAATATGCGAGCGCTTTTTCGAGCTCACCGCGCGCGTGTGCGCTCTGCCCGCGCTCGAAAAGTCGCACCGGATCTGCCGCATCGTCGCCAAACGCTTCGACGCCCTGTGCCAAAGCTTTTGGACACACGGAGAGCAACGCAATGCAGGTAGCGACGAGTAAAAGTTTCTTAGACATTGACGGACGATCCGGGGAGGTTTCGATGTTAGCATATTCGATTCTTTATCCACAGATTACACAGATTGTTTCCTTGATTCTGCGTAATCTGCGGATGAAGAACACCGTTGGGATGCTGGTTGCGTAGCAATTGATGCATAAGCTAACATGCGGTAATTCCACATGAACTTACATACTAAGGAAGAAAGACTGCGAGAGATCTTTCGTGAACTCGACTCGGTGATCGTCGCTTACTCAGGCGGCGTCGATAGTAGTTATGTCGCTTACGTCGCGAACGCCGAGCTCGGACCACGCGCAGTCTGCATCACCGGACAATCAGCCAGCCTGCCTGAATTTCAACGCGCGGAGATCGACAGCGTCGTGCAGAAGTTTGGGTTTCAACATGAAGTGATCCAAACCGAAGAGCTGGAGAATCCCGGCTATCGCGCGAATAATCCCGATCGTTGTTTCTTCTGCAAAGACGAGTTGTACACGAAGCTCGAATCGTTGGCGCGCACGCGCGGCATCAGGAGCATCGTCGATGGCTCGACTGTCGACGATCTCGGCGATTATCGTCCCGGGCGGCGGGCAGCTTCGCAGCATGCAGTGCGTAGTCCGCTGATTGAAGCTGGTCTAACCAAAAGTGAAGTTCGAGAATTGAGCCGGCGCGCCACCCTGCCGACGTGGGACAAGCCTGCGAGCCCGTGTTTGTCGTCGCGGATTGCTTATGGGACCACTGTGACGATCGAAAGGCTGAGCAAAGTGGACCGCGGCGAAGAGATTTTGCGAGAGTTTGGTTTTCGAGAGTTCAGGGTGCGCCATCACGACCAGCTTGTGCGGATCGAGATCGCCCCGGCGGAGATGGACCGCGTGTTGCGGAAAGATTTGATTGATGAGCTGGCGAGACGCTTTCGCGAGCTTGGCTTTAAATATGTCACACTCGATCTCGAGGGATTTAGAAGCGGATCGATGAATGAGGTTTTAACAGAGCCGAGCGCGGTAGCGCCGGGTGAATCCAATTGAAGGTCGTTTATTCTGAACTTGACCCGGCGCTACCGCGCTCGGTTCTGTTGATGGAGACGCTCTAATGGTTAGCATGTACAGCTCTACATACGTTGATGACATTCGCGAGATAAAAGAAGAGAACCCGTTCGAGTCGATGATGTCGCGATTCGATCGCGCGGCGCAGTTACTGGACCTCGATCCGGATCTTTACGCCGTCTTGAGAGTTCCGAACCGCGAGCTGAAGGTATACATCCCCACGAAGATGGATTCAGGACGCATTCAGGTATTCGAAGGCTTTCGCGTCCAGCACAACTTCGCGCGTGGTCCAGCCAAGGGTGGCATTCGCTATGCGCCCGACGTCAATATCGACGAAGTGCGCGCTCTCGCGGCGTGGATGACGTGGAAATGTGCAGTGGTCAATGTGCCTTTCGGCGGTGCGAAAGGCGGCATCATCTGCGATCCGCAGCAGATGTCCATGGGTGAGCTCGAACGCATGACTCGCCGTTACGCCGCTGAGTTGCTCGACTTCATTGGACCGGAAAAGGACGTGCCCGCTCCCGACATGAACACCAACGAGCAGACTATGGCGTGGCTTATGGACACCTACTCGATGCATGCACGCCACACCGTGACCGCCGTCGTGACAGGTAAGCCAATCGACCTCGGCGGATCCGCGGGCCGGCGCGAAGCGACTGGCCGCGGCATACTATTTGTCGTCAACGAGGCCATCAAGCGTTTCAAAATGAGGCCGGTCGAGACCCGTGTGGTCGTGCAAGGCTCGGGAAATGTTGGCGGAATCGGCGCTCAACTCCTCTACGAGACCGGTTACAAGGTTGTAGCGATATCGGACATACATGGAGGGATTTACAATCCTAACGGGATTGATATTCCCAAGGCGCTGACTTATTTGAAGAACACGCGGTCGTTCGAGGGCTACGAAGGTGTGGAGTTCGTCAACAACTCGGAGCTGTTGGAGCTCGAGTGCGACGTGCTGGTGCCGGCGGCAACTGAGAACCAGATCACTTCTCAGAACGCGGACCGTTTGAAGTGCAAAGTGCTCGCCGAGGGGGCCAATGGACCGACCACGGCTGCGGCTGATGAGATTCTTCACCAAAAAGGGATCTTCGTCGTGCCTGACATCCTCGCGAACGCGGGTGGCGTGACAGTATCGTACTTCGAATGGGTCCAGGATCGAATGGGGTACTTCTGGCGCGAGGATGTGGTGAACGAAAGGTTACAGGACAAGATGGTCGCGAGCTTCAACGATCTGTGTCGTTATGCCGATGCTCACCACGTCGATACCAGGACCGCGGCGTACATGTTGGCGATAGACCGCGTGGCCTATGACACGCGCATGAGAGGCATCTATGCGTGACGGAAAAAACATAAACGCGGAACCGCTAAGTAGTGAAAAAGGCTTGATTTCCCCTTTAAGGTAGAGTATGGTCTGGCATGGTTTACGCCTCGGACCAGCGTTAAGATTTCTCAATAATTACGTAATGGTTTAAGGGCTGAAATCATTGACAAGGGGATGTTCATTTTCTATAAGAAATGAACTCAGTTCAGGAGTCACTCGGGAATAGTAATTGGTGGAATTTGAGCACTGTCAGTAAGGCCGAAGTGCTCGATTAATACCACGGTCCGAGCGTCGCCGCTGGACCATGCTGGCCCAAGCGGTTCAACCGAATTGACAACTGTAGTTGGGGCCACCTCGGGAGAAGGGCGTTGGTACTTGTTCCGTTACGGCGGCACTATTTACGAATTCTTATTACTCATTTCGCAGGAGGAATGCGATGAGACTCGCACATAGGGCGCTTATAGCTGCGCTCGTTTCGTTGGTGCTGTGTGCCGCAGTATCAGCACAGACTTTGCGGTCGCCTGATGACCCGCGTAATCAGTCTCCAGCAGTAGGTACCGGTGGTCCTGAAGGTGGTCCAACCGGTCTTTTCACTATTTACGACGGTTCAACTTTGCGTCGTGGTGAGTTCACGTTCAGTATTGCTTACAGCAACTACGACCGTGATCCCGGCAACGTTGATATCGTGGATGTGCCGTTGAGCTTCAACGTAGGTATCAACGATCACATCGAAGTCTTCTTCAAGACAAACGGCTATCGCGGGATCAAGGTCAATAATCCGCAAAATCTTTCCAGCTTCTATCTGCCGAACTCGCAACTGTTCTGTGGCGCAGCGTTGTGCAGTGGACCAGCAATCGTGCTGGCGCCGTCTGGACCAAACGTGGGAACGATCGCAAACACTGCGGTGTTTCGCCCACTCAATAATCAGCCATTCGTACAGTTCCCGTTCACTGGCGGATCCGCCGGAACGTTCGGCCTCGCGCCGGGACAGCAGCAGTTTGGCTTCCCGGGCTTCAACGCGCAGCTTGGGCCTCCGGTTACGCAGCCGAACAGCGGCAACTTTGGACCGGCTGACAATTTCCCGGGCGTCGGTTCTCCGGT
>DATFDT010000328.1:0-2440 GCA_035251975.1 Pyrinomonadaceae bacterium
TGGATACCCGACCGGGAAAAACTGGCAGGTCGAGGCGACCCGCAAGATCCCGCGACTGTACACGATTGGAAGTTATCTCGTAGATCACGCTTCGCGACCGTTTGGCAAATACTTCCACGGCGCTCACATGGTGTGGGGCGCGATCAACGAGATCACGGCGATGAATGCTTATCGCAGGCTTTCAGATCTCGCCGGTCATCCGGTGTTGAAACAACTGCTGATCGGAATCGTGCAGGAAGAGTCGATTCACGGAAGTTTTTACTGGAACGTGGCGCGCGTGAAGCTTGGTGAGACGAAGTTTTCGCGCAATCTCGCGCGCTTCATCATTGGCAAGTTCTGGAGTCCTGTTGGGCAGGGAGCGAAGCCGAAGGGCGAAGCAAACTACGTGATGGCGACGCTGTGGCCTGGTAAAGAAGGACTCGAATTATTCGATCAGAAAATCGCCAGCCGCATCGAGCGCTTGCCCGGTTTTCTTGGGTTCAAAGGATTGACGGAGAGAGTTGCGCCGATCGTGCAGAAAGGCGTGACCGTGAATCTTGCTTGTGCCTTAGGCGCCGCTCTGTGGTTGAGCTAGTTAAAACGCTACAGTTGATTTCAAGGCAATCGCAGAACGCTTACTAACGATCCGGCTTCGATCGTTTTGACGTTTGCGGGAACGATCACGAGCGCGGTTGTTAACGCAAACGCCACGAAGTCAGACGAGCCGCCCCACTTCAACGGAAACGCCACCAGCTCTGCGTCGTCATTAGACGTGAGCTGAGCAGGTAAATAGCTTTCACGATCCGCCGTTCCCTTAACACTACGAGCCAGCACGGCAGTCTCGCGCTTCAACGCGGGTTCTGCTGTGCCCTGCATTGCAAGTAGCGCTGCACGCGCGAACAGGTTGAACGTCACCGATACTGAAACAGGATTTCCAGGCAGTCCGAATACGAGCGTGCCGTTCGGCAGACGTGCGAAGACGGTCGGCTTACCGGGACGAAGTGCGACGCGTTCAAAAAAGATCTCCGCGTCGAGTTCTTTGAGGGCTGCTTTGGTGAGGTCGTAAACACCCATCGAAACGCCGCCCGAAGTCACGATCAGATCGCAACGTTTCGCAGCTTCAGCTAACTGATTTTTTAGAAGCAGAGTTTCATCACCGGTGAGCGGCATGCGTTCTGTGACTGCGCCTGCCAACTCAGCGTAAGCACTGATCGAGTAGTTGTTCGAATCGCGAATCTGATCTTGACCGGGTTTTTGATCTACTGGGACCAGCTCAGACCCTGTTGCGAGTACCGCCACGTGCGGCTTCTGAAACACTTCAACCTGCGCGTAACCAAACGCAGCGAGCACCGCCATCATCGCAGCGTTGATCGTCGTGCCGGCACGCAAAACAACCTCACCGGCTGTGATCTCAGAACCGCGTTTTACGATCGATCTTCCCGTCTCGACAGTCTCGAGCAGCTCGACTACGGTGCCGTCTTTCAGCTCGGTAGTTAACTCAACCTGCTGCACGCTGTCGGCGCCAGCGGGAACAGGCGCGCCAGTCATGATGCGCACCGCCTGTCCTTCTTCCAACTGGTTATGCCAACCCTTCCCCGCAGCCGACTCACCCACGATTCGCAAACGCGCTGGAACGGCAGACACATCCTCCGCGCGCACTGCATATCCATCCATCTGCGACCGGTCGAAGGGCGGCAAATCCGTATCCGCGACAACATCCACGGCCAGCACCCTTCCCAACGTCTGCTCGATCCGCACACGCTCCGTGGCAAGGGGGGCCGTTTGCTGCCTCACAATCTGAATAGCTTCCGCGACCGATATCATCTCTGCTTTTCTTTGTTATGTGACTTTGTGCCTTTTTGTGGCAAAAAACCGAAAGGCCGGTTTTGGACCGGCCTCTCAAGGTTGGCGGAGGCATTCAGCCTCTATTGGTTACCGTCCTCACCCCGGCAACCACATTCACCGTTGGGTTGAATTGTAGTCAAAAAGGCCGCGCGGTCAAGCGCGGCGGCAAAATTTTTTGGAGGGGCCCGTATTTGCGGGATCTCTCGCGAGGCTTACTAAGAAAAGTGGCGGAGCCGACGGGACAATCTTCCGTGCGCCAAGGAAGCTTGGTGTTTCTGATTGGGTGAAAGTCCCAGTTGAGTAAGGTCTAACCAGCCACTCATACCGAGTGTTGCAGTCGTCGAGGAGGTGAGTCAATCATCGAACGAAACGATTGAAGCGTACACAGGGCATCACATAGGCCGTAAGAGAGACCGCACTCTCTAAAGCTTGATACAGCCTCGTCAAGTCCAACAAAGCAGACGGCGATGGAGTCGAAGATCCAGAAGCCAATACAGAGCAATCGCTAAGGTGAGGTTGCCGAGGGTCTGCCGGGGTCGCTAAAGAGCGTGGCATGTGTGAAGAGAAACACTAGAGAACTTGGGAGGCCCAACTCGTTCCTCGTTTGCAGCGAGGT
>DATFDT010000329.1:0-26821 GCA_035251975.1 Pyrinomonadaceae bacterium
GAATTCGGCTTTCTTTGTGTCTCTGTGGTTAAAATTCACCACAGAGACATAGAGGCTGCACACAGAAGGTCAGCAGAGCACCACAGAAAGTGCCAGACCGGCTTCGCTCGTTTCCTTGTACTTGCTGTTCATCTCCTTGGCGGTTTGGGCCAGTGCTTGGACGGTCGCGTCGAAGTCGACGCGGTGTCTTGATGCGATCTCGTTGCTGGCGATCGCGTAGGCGGTCCAGGCCTTGACCGCACCGAAGGCGCAGCGCTCGATGCACGGCACCTGCACGTACCCGGCGACCGGATCACACGTCATGCCGAGGTGATGCTCGAGTGCAGACTCCGCAGCATTCTCGACCACGCGCGATTCTGCGTCGTTCGCAGTCGCAACCAATGCTGCGGCCATCGACGACGCCACGCCAATCTCTGCCTGGCAACCACCTTCCGCTGCCGACAATGTAGCGTGGTGTTTGCAGAGATAACCGATCGCCGCCGCTGCCAGCATGCCGTCGCGAACCTTCTGGAGTGGGACCTTCCGATTCTCAATGAGCCCGTACACCAGCGCGGGCATAACGCCTGCAGAGCCGCCGGTCGGCGCTGTGATCACAAGGTGACCGCGACCATTTTCTTCCGATGCCGCCAACGCATAAGCCGAGAGCGCGCCGATGCCGCGATCTGATTGATATGAATCGTCCATCGCGCGTTTGTAAACGGTCGCTGCTTTGCTGTGCAGCTTGATTGGACCAGGCAGCACATCATTTTCCGGCATCTTCAATCCTGACCTGACTGTTGCGGTCATCGCGTTGATGATCTTGTCGACGAAGGCGTAAACCTCTTCCTCCGTCCTGCCCATGATCGACATCTCGTTCGCAAGGATTACTTTCGCGATCGAGAGCTTGTTGTTGTCGGCGTGCGCGCGCAGCTCTTTCATCGTCGCGAACGGATATTTCGGAGCGTTCTTCTTCGGCGGTGTATAACCCTTCCACTCGATGAAGCCGCCGCCAACCGAGTAATACTCCTGCTCGAGCAACACGTCGTTTCCGGCCATGAGCTTTACGATCATCGTGTTGGGATGTTTGAAGTCGCCCTTGGTCGCGTCGTAAATGACATCCTTGAGACTGACTTCGAACGTTGCCGTACCGAGTTTCATCGGGAAGACCTGATCGGGCTTGTCGCGCAGGCTGTCGAGGAACGCGGGATCGACGGTGGCCGGCTCTTTTCCAACCAGTCCTGCGAGTGCGGCGCGTTCTGTTCCGTGTCCTTTGCCCGTCGCGCTGAGGCTGCCGAACAAATGGACTTTCATGGCGGTCGCCTTGGCGAGTTTGTCCGCGGGCAGTTTCGTTGCGCGTTGATAGAAGTCGTAAGTGATACGCATCGGACCGATCGTGTGCGAGCTTGATGGCCCGGGCCCCACCTTGTAGAACTCGTCGACCGTAGTCATCACCGGCCCTTTGCCCTTTTGGACAACATTCAGGTCCTGGGCAAGGGGAGGAGCGGCGGTCGACCTCTCGGTTCTCTCCTGTGCGGATACCACGCGGCCGGTCATTACCGCTGTCGCACCAACCACAGCGCTTCGCATCAGGAAAGTACGTCGATCCACACCGTTTGGAATCTCTTGCGAGAGGAGATTGCTGGTGTCGCTTAGTAAATCGTCGTTTTCATTAATGGACATAGCGGACCTCACCGATATTAAAATTTATTTTCTAGTATCGATGTAGTTGAAGGAATTAAATACTGTCAGAATTACTAGGCAGGAAACTTCATTGCGCGCCGAGCTCTAGCGCGATGACGTTTTTTCGGTCGCGCGCGTAGAGCCGCGTACCTGATAAGGAAGGGACCGTCCAGGATTGGTTGCTAAGTAGCTCGACTTTAGACGTCACCGTCAAGCCTTCAGCCGTCGGAGTCGCCAGTATCAAATGACCGTCTTCGTCGAGGATGATGAAACGGCCGTCCGCAAACAGGAATGTGGCTCTCGGAAAACTGCGATGCCGCCATACAACATTTCCAGTCTTGACGTTGATCGCGGTGAAGGGCGCGGGTCCAAAATCGCCGCTCGATCCGTAGATCAGATCGCCGACGCGAATCGCGTTCGTGAAATGAACTCGCATCAGACGATTGGCCCATACCTCTTCGACGGTCGTTTTATCTCCCGTCCGAGAGAGCCTTAAGACACGACTGCCGCCGTTATATCCGCTCGACATGAAGAGTAAGTTGTCGGATCCCCAAATCGGCGTGCTGGTGTTCAGACCGTAATCCACCGGATGAGGATTACTCCATAAAAGATTACCGCTATTCGGATCGACGCCTACAATCTCGCTGTACATGAACGCGACAAGCTGATCCTGACCGTCCACGTTGATGATGATCGGAGACGACGTTGAATTCTTGAAATCGTGCTTCTTCCAGATCACCGAGCCATCTTTCTGATTGAAAGCAATGAGCGAGCTGGAAGGTCCACCGACCATCATCACGATCTTGTCTTTGTAAGCGAGTGGACTACACGAGTAACCATTCACGCGGAGCGTGCCATTAAACTCGCTGAGTAGATCGTGTGACCACAAACGTTTGCCCGTCTTCTTGTCGAGACAGTGCAGCTTACCAGTCGCGCCGGAAGTGATGACGACGTTTCCGACAACTAAAGGAGTTGCGTGAGGGCCTGGACCATTCGACATGTCGTAGTCCGGTGAAAAAGGCGCGGCGTAACTGTATTCCCAAATCGTTTTACCGGTTGCGGCGTCGAGAGCAGTGGCAATTTCGTTGTCACCTTTCCGGTACATCGTGAAGAGCATGCCGCGTTCGACCGCAATGGCGGAGTAGCCTTCGCCCAGCTCTCTTTGCCAAAGTCGCCGTGGCCCAGTGGCAGGCCAGCTTGGCGCCAGACCCTTTGTCTCCACTGTGAAGTTGCGGTGTGGGCCACCCCATTGCGACCAGTCTTGCGCCTGAGCTGCTGTTTGCGACGTTAACAAAAACATTGTAAACAGCACGATGGCTTCGAAGTGCAGCATCGACTTCACCATTTCAGAGGACATTGTTGAATACCTGAACTCTGAATAGAACAGCCCTTCTTCCTGACGTGTTCTATTCTTTTGGCGCTCTATTCTTTTTGCGGTTTCTCGAACGCTGATGGATCGATTTGGCCATTGACGGTTATGGTTTCGCTCGTTGCTGAGAGAGCAGGGAAGGGCTGGCCGTCGAACGTTGCCGCCGTCTTAAATGGCAACGACAATCCCTCAACTGTTCGGTAGTCGGAATAGTTGATGACGATCTGGCCCACCACACCGCCCGGCCCGCGTCCTCTGTATGTCTGGCTAACAACGCGGCCTGTTGCGGGATCGATGCCTAACGTCGTGGTGAACCCTGGCAGCTCAACGTCAACCGCGGACTTTTCTTCGGTTGAGAGCGACGCCTTGAAATCGGATCGAGTCCTCGCTCGAAGCAGAACGAGTAGATCGTGATTCAGCTCCTTATAGATCGCGACGCGACTTGCTTCCGACATCGGCCTGGCAGCGTTGTTCACGACGATGAATGAATCGGAAGGCGTGATGATCGAGGTAAGCGTGAAGGTTGGTCTAATTGTTTCCTGTCGCAGAGTATCAGGAAACGACAACACCAAATTGTTTTTGACTTTATCTTCTCTCAGAGTCGTCCGTTGAAAACTGCGTAGCTGATCCAGTTTTGATCCGGGACCCAAAGCTTCAGCGGCTTTTGCGATGAGCTCTTGTCCTTGTTTGATCATCTCCGCGCTGGGCGACTTAGGCGCCACCGGAACTTCCAGATACTTCTCAGGCTTGGCCTTGAAAAGCGTTTGGCATTCCTCGGATCCAAAAATGTAAATGCGCCCGTTGTGAACTGCATAGAGATCCGGATCTCCGGTAGTGGGTGCGCCCATGCGCGCGCAATGGCCGTCCAACTGGATCTCGTACTTCGACGGATCCTTCTCAAACGCCGCCTTGTTCTCTTCGTTCGCAAAAAGGTACTCGAAACGGCCTCGCGTGACTTTGTACTTCAGATCTCCCTGGACTTCTTTGCCCTGCGAGAGCATCACCGGATCGAGACCCTCGAGCGGGATAAGCGTTTCCGAAGCTGGGCCTTGTGCGGCGGCGCTGCTGATGAAGACGATTAGGATTAAGAGTGAACAGAAGTATTTCAACATGGCTATCTCCTGGTTCATTTGCCTCGGACGAAACGGCGCAAACTTACCAGAAGTCCGTTCAAAACAGGCGTGATTTAGTTCTGTGCAGTAGCCGAAGTGTGATGAATGGGAGGAAACCTATGACCAACTGCTGGCCGTCAATTCGCGCAGGCGACCTTGCTGATGCGCCAGCCGGAAGCGGTTTTGATCAGCGTCAAATCGATCTTGATCTTGTCAGTCTCGCCGGAGGGTAAGGTCACTGTTGCGGTGGCGCTGCTGTTTTTGATCTGCGGCGTGCTGACGCTGAAATTCTTTTCCCAGCCGTTGTCCCAATCCTGTGCGCAAATGAAGATGTCTGCGTCCATGCTGCGAATCAATCTTGGCGCGTTTGCATATAGCTGCGGCGTCAGATACTTCAACGCTGTAGTTTTCTGCTTGAGCGGATTGCTGTTCTCGAGTGTGAGTTGATGCAAGTACCAGGTATAAAAACCGCGCGCGGTATCTCCTGGTGAAGGAGACTGCTGCGCTCGTGCCGGCATTGATACAAACACCGCGACGGCGATCACCGCGAGTAGGAACGATTTTAGCCTCATGGGCTGATTATAGATCTATCCACAGATTACACAGAAGTCGCAGAGACTAAGCAGAGTTTCCCCAGTCTCGATCTGCCTGCGGGTGTCTTCGGCTTACTTGGACCAAACGGATCAGTAAGACAACCTTGATGAAGATCGTAGCGACCCTCTTGGAGCCTGACTCGGGCACAGTCGAGATGAACGGCGCTGATCTAAGAATTCGTAAGAACCACACACGCCGCATGCTCGGTTACCTGCCACAGGACTTTGGCCTTTATCCGACACTCACCGCGTGGCAGATGCTCGATTACCTGGCCAAGCTCAAGGGCGTCACCAACAAGAAAGAGCGAGACGCTTTGATCGATGTGCTGCTCGATCGAGTCAATCTTTCAGCCGAACGCACGCAGCGGCTGGGCGGATTTTCAGGCGGGATGCGACAGCGTTTAGGCATCGCCCAGGCGCTCATCGGCGAGCCTCAGTTAATCATTGTCGATGAGCCGACGGCCGGACTCGATCCGGAAGAACGTGTTCGTTTTCATAATTTGATCTCGGAAAGCGCAACTGAAAACAGTGTAGTGGTCGTGATTACGCGATAAGACCGACCTGCTTGTGCAGTTGCATGAAGTCGAAGTTGTTCCAGGCCTCGACGATCTTTCCATTGTCGATGCGGACGATTGTGATGCCGGTGAACTCGACCGGAGATTGAGTCGCTTCTCGTCCCATGAAGTTTCCTTCATGCCTGGCCCGCACGGAGCAACGCGCCGCGACTTTGTCGCCTTCCGCAACCACGTCCTCGACAACGATCACCATGTTTGGGAACGCCTCGCGGAATAATGTGTGAAAGGGTCTGAAATCTCGCGGCCCTCGAATCGGGTTCGCAGGATCATCAGACAATCCATGCGCGATGCCGTTTTCGTCGAACATCTCCTCGATCGCCTCAGCGCGCCCGTTATTCCAAACTTCTTCAAACCAGCGATGGATCAATTGTTTGTTTTCTTCCGACATGATGTCCTCCATGTATTAAAGTTTAGCTACAAAAAGCTACGGACGCTTAGGCATCTCTGGAGAAATCATAAAACACGCGGAAGAGGTTACCGTCCAGGTCGGAGGCTGTGAACTCGTGCAGCTTCCACGGTTTCGACTCAGGCGTTGCGATGATTCTTGCCTGGCTGGCATTCCAGAGCTCGTATAACTCGTTAACCTCTTCTTTGCTGTTGAGATTGAGCCAGATCATTACAGGCGGAGCGTTACCGTGATGCGCGCGGAAGTCACGATCGGTAAGGAATATCCTGCAGTCGCCCTTCGAGATTCCGGCAATCCCGCCGCCGTCTCCGCCCCAATCGATGCTGAAGCCGAGTTTGCGCTCATAGTAATCCAGTGCCGCGTTCATATCGGTTACTGGTATTTCAGGGACTGCTGCGGGAAATTCAGACTTCATTGCGCGTAATATCCGGGACGCGTGCGTGCTACGAGGTCCGTCCGGTTGACGATTGAAACGTTGACCTGGCGCCACGTACTGTCGTGCGTCGTGTTCGTTGGTTTGTATCCAAGACTATAAACTTTGCCGAGATCATTGATTACCTGCTCGTACACACCGTTAAGGTCCGAGATTTTTCCGGCGCGATAATAAGAACCACCGCTTTCATCCGCGAGCAGGTTAAGCGCACGACGCGCATTCTCGTACGAGTCTTTCATTTCTGAATAGCCAAAATCCTTCTCTGTGTCCAGATAGATCGGCACGATAAGCGCATCGGTCTGCCGCACCTGTTCGACCAGATCGGCGAAGCTCGTGTTTGAGCCAGTGTTGCGAGCAAAACGTACCAGGAGACCATCTACACCATCACTCATTAGCACCACAGCGCGGCGTCGTTCCGGCGTCTTTGGTCCAAGTACGTCGTCGAGAGCGAATTTCACTGCATCCCACACGTGTGAGTCGCCTCCGCCTTCCATATTCAAGACGCTGCCTGCCAGTTGGGCGCGGTCTAACGTGAGCGGCGAAATCAGGTTTGTGGTACCGGAGAAAGTTACGATAGCGAGCCTGTCAGCCGGACGCGCTGCCTCGATAAACCGCAGTGTCGATTTCTTAATCAAGCTACGTTTTTCATGGGTGGATCCTGACAAGTCGACCACTAACACTAGATCGAATGGAACGGCAGTCGAAGCAAAGTAGGTAACGGTTTGCTCCTGGCCGTTTTCGAATACACGGAAATCTTCCTTAGCCAGCAAACCGGCAAACATCTTCAACTTGCTGCTGAAAACACTGACATTAAGACTGACGAGATTCGTCTCCGTTTTGATAACGTCGTTCGGATCGACGTCACCTGGACCGAGTTGAGTATCACCAATGGCTTTTGTCAGCGAATCCGTTAATTGCTTTGACAACTTGCTGCTGGGTGGCTGGCGTGCTTTGATGACTGGCTTGCGATAAGTGTTTTCGAGAATTCTCATGTATTGGTCGATCGACGGCAACCCATACTCTGCACGTCTTACGGCCAGCCTTCCTTCATCTTCAATCGGATAAAGAACCAGAAAGCCGCCCATGCTGACGGCCTGTGTTCCGAAGAGTTGCTTCATTCCGGCGTTCACGCGAAGCCGGTCATACAATCCCGCAAATTCGCTCTTCTGAAGTGAATCCTTTTTAATGGCGGCAACAATCACAGGCAGTAAATCGCGCTGAAATTCGTAGGTGCCGGCGTTGTTGAGAATATGAAACGTCGCCATGACGCCATCCTGATCGACCACGGCGCTGGTGGGCCAACCATACGTCTTTATTAACTGACAGAATTTGGCGATGTTATCGTCGTAAATCTTGTAGAGTTTTTCCTGGTCTGACAGTTTTTTCTGATCCTTATCGACCACCTTTAGCAGCAACTCGCGTTGCTTGTCGGCCATCTTGATCAGTTCTTCTCTGAGCTTTTTGTTTGGCGTAGGCGCTGGGGAAGCATCAACCCGAGAGATCAACTGCTTCACATCGTCATCCGTGAGGCACGACTGCGCTCTGATGGCGACGGAGCAACAGGCAAGCAAGAGTGCGGTGGCTAAAACAAACTTCATTGTGTTGACAAGCTTAGCTCATTTTGCCACGTCGTTTGAATACGCGTCATACGCCGCTCGGGCCAGCTCGGCTATCAACTTTTCCTGAGCTGCGTCAGGCAGTTTCGATCCATACACCAGGACCGCGATTGCAAGGTGACCTCGACCAGAAGGAAGAGTGATGATACCGACGTCGTTGGTCACTTTCGCGACTTTGGTAACCTCATCCGGCTCGCCGGAACCGGTCTTGTCGGCGACGACTGTGCCACGCGGCAAATCCCCTCGCAGTCGATGCAAGCCGGTGGTTGCTCGTTGCATGAATCCCCTTAACAGGTTCACTTGATCAGGCTCGAGGATCTTGCCCTGGTGCAGTTGCACGAGAAGTTTCGCGAGATCGTCAGCGGATCCGGTGTTTGGGTTTTGGCGAGTCTTCATGAATTCGCCGCTCGATGTGTGAATGTCGAGATTTTGAAAACCGAGGGAACGCATTAGCTCAGTGACTTTCAGTGGACCACCGACAACTTCAACCAGTTTGTCGCTCGAAGTGTTGTCGCTGTGTGAGATTGAGAATTCAAGGAGCTGTTCCACGGTGTAGTCCACAGGCTTTTGCCAGAGGGCGTCATTAACGGGCGTGCCTTGCACGAGTTCTGCTGGTGTTACATGAATTTTCTGGTCCAGCCGCAGACGTCTCTCTTCCACGTCTTTCAGGACAGTTATGGCAAGTGGGAGTTTGTAGACGCTATACAGCGGCAGTTGAGAGTTGCCGTTGATGGAGGCGGTTTTGCCGGTTTCGATATGAACAACGGAAAGACCGACGGTTCCTTGTGCGCCATCGCAGATGATCTTTAGGCGCTGTTCTAGTTCGTGATCGACGTTTTGTGTTGCAGTGACCGGGGCAGGGGACTCTTTTACCTCAGCGGTGGTTGCGGTTTTTGTGCATGACGAAGTTAAGAGCAGCAGAATACAAATCGCGTGAAAGCGCATGAGCGAGATCCTCCGGTTCAAACCCTACATTCTTTCGCCAATTTTGAAAACGGTCGCTTGGATTGTGTCCAACCCTCGAGCGAAAAAATTTCGCGCCGCAGTAATACGGTGAAGAGTTCAGCAACTTCTCCCTACGACGGTAATTATTACGACCTCATATCGAAAGGGAAAGAGAGTTCTTTGATCTTGATTATTTCATCGCAGAATTGCAGAAGTGAAAACGTTAGGCCACAGATTACACGGATGAAGACGGATTGAATTATCACCCAATCCGTCCTTAATCCGTGTTATCTGTGGCTAACTTTCTGCTACAATCCCGCCCGTGCCTATGATTGCCTACTAAAAAAGTTGCTGCGGTTTCTGTGACTGTATAGATCCGAAGTGTCTTCACAGCCAACGCAGTAACTATCTCCAACGCTCAATTCACAAAAACATCCAGATAAATCGCTGGTTGCAGTTTGATCGCAGCCGCGTCTCTCGTTGGAGAATCATCATGAACGTTGATCTGACAACCTTTGGTTGGAGTAAGTTCTTTGAGGTGAATTTTAAATCCTATGCAGACATGGGCTATACGTGTGGTCGCGTCACGCTCGAACACAGAAATCTCTTTCGCGTCTACACTCAGAACGGAGAGGTGCTCGCGGAGATTTCCGGCAAGCTGCGGCACGAAGCGACGAGTCGAAGGGACTTGCCTGCGGTGGGAGACTGGGTAGTGATTCGCGACCGAGTGATGATTCATGCAATCCTGCCGCGGAAGACGAGTTTTGCGCGCAAGGTTGCCGGCTCACGCACCGAAGAACAGATTGTGGGCACGAACGTCGACACGGTATTACTGCTCACATCGCTGAACCATGATTTTAGCCTGCGCCGGATCGAAAGGTATCTTATTATTGCGTGGGAAAGCGGCGCCAATCCGGTCATAGTTTTAAGCAAGTCGGATCTATGCGACCGCGTCGCTGACTCAATCAACGAAATTCAGTCCGTTGCGCGTGGTGTGTCCATTCACGCCATCAGTTCGATCACTGGAAGCGGACTTCAGGATATCGCGCAATACTTCAAGCGCGGAGAGACGGTTGCGCTTCTTGGTTCATCCGGTGTTGGAAAATCGACTCTGATAAATCATTTGGCGGGTGTCGAGCGTTTGAGAGTTCAAACGGTTCGTGAGCACGACGATCGTGGAAGACATACGACAACTCATCGCGAACTGGTTTTGTTACCTGCCGGAGGACTCGTGCTCGATACACCAGGCATGCGTGAATTGCAATTGTGGGATGGTGACGAGAGCTTGCAACTCGTCTTTGATGATATCGAGGCGCTTGCCGAGCGATGTTATTTCGGTGACTGCCAACATCAGGACGAGCCTCGTTGTGTGGTCCGTGAGGCGTTAGCAGCAGGAACGATCGACGCTGGACGATATCAAAGCTACGAGAAGTTACAGAAAGAGTTGAAATACCAGGCTCGCAGAAAAGATAAACTGTCCGAAATCGTGGAAAAGAAGAAGTGGAAAAAGCTCTCGCGTCTCGCAACTGAGCGCGCGCGTCTGAAGCGGCGTTAGAAGCTGAACTTAATGATTTCTCTGTGCAACCTCTGTGGTCTCTGTGTCTCTGTGGTTAACTAAATCACAGCAATAACTAACCACAGAGACACAGAGAACACAGACGTCGCACAGAGAAGAAACTGATGCAAACAGTTCCAACGCAAGAAGTGCCGATCGTTGCGCCGGTGGTTTCCAGCGGCGCGCAGGCAAGTGTCCTGGGACGGCTGTGCGTCGCTTTGTTCGAACCGGTTGATATCTCATTCCTGGTTTTCTTCCGCATAGTCTTCGGCGGCATCATGCTGTGGGAAACTTACCGGTATTTCACTCACGGTTGGATAACTCGTTACTTCGTTGAACCCGCTGTCAATTTTCCTTACTACGGGTTCAGTTGGGTGAAGCCGTGGCCGGGCTCCGGGATGTACGTTCACTTTTTTGTGCTCGGTCTGGCGGCTGCTTTCGTGATGGTGGGATTCCTGTATCGCATTGCCGCGCCGGTTCTGTTTCTTACGTTCACATATTCTTTTCTGCTGGACCAGACGCGTTTTATGAATCACTTCTATCTGGTCTGCCTGATCAGTTTTCTGATGTGTTTCCTTCCGGCAGAACGGGCGTTTTCAGTCGATTCATTGCTGCGCCGGAAAATTCGCTCAGACGTGGCTCCGGCGTGGACGTTGTGGCTGCTACGAGTACAAGTCGGCATTCCATATTTCTTCGGCGGGATTGCCAAACTTAACAGCGATTGGATACAAGGCGGCGAGCCAATGCGCATATGGTTGAGTCCCTTAGCCAAAATTCCCGCGTTTGGCCACATCTTCGCAGCCGATTGGGTCGTTTTCAGTTTCGTGATTGGCGGATTGCTGCTCGATCTAATGGTGGTGCCTTTGCTGCTGTGGCGACGCACGCGCCTCTTTGCATTCGTAGCGGCAGTTTCATTCAATCTCATGAACTCCTTGTTATTTGACATTGGCATCTTCCCATGGCTGATGCTGGGTGCGCTCTTGATTTACTTTCCGCCTGACGTGCCGCGACGCTTTGCCCGAGCGTTCATGTCGTCAGGAGAAGAGTCTTCGGACAACGAACCGTCGCCGCGACGTGTGGAAAGAAGCAGTTGCCCGACCTTAATAACGTCGCAGAAGTTAGTTATGGGATTGTTGGCAGCCTACCTTGCGGTCCAGGTTATTTTGCCGCTGCGCCATTACCTGTATCCGGGCAACGTAAGTTGGACCGAAGAGGGACATAATTTTGCGTGGCATATGAAGTTGAGAACCAAGACTGGCGAGGCAGTCTTTACAGTTACACATCCGCAGAGCGGACAAACCTGGACCATCAAACCGGATGATTATTTGAAATCTCATCAGGTGATGAAGATGATTACGAAGCCGGATCTAATCCTGCACTTCGCGCATTATCTGGCTGAACTGAAGAGGCGTGAAGGTTACGAGAATGTCGAAGTGCGAGCCCGCGCAATGGTCTCCCTCAACGGCCGCGAGCCGCAGTTGCTAATCGATCCCAACGTAGACCTGACCAAAGAAGAAGTAGGAATGCTCCCCGCGCGCTGGATTTTGCCACTGACAACACCGCTCGGATCCCCAAGATCGCTAAATGGTTCAGTCGTCGATGAATAGATAGTCAACTAATCCCATCCACAGATTGCACAGATGTTTTTAATCCGTGCAATCTGTGGATTGCCATTTTTACGCCGCGAAAGTCATGCCGACTTCGTAGGTGCCGGGTGTTGTGCGGAAGGCGATGTTGAGCCGGTTCCAGCCGTTAATTGCGATGACGGCCAGAGTCAGGTTCACCAACTCTGCTTCGCTGAACTGTGCCCGCGCTTGCTCGTAGACGTCGTCGGGAACATCTTTGTCACGGAGTGTCGTGACCGCTTCTGCCCACGCAAGTGCCGCACGTTCACGATCCGAATAGAACGGGCTCTCGCGCCAGGCTTCGAGGACGTAGAGTCGTTGCTCAGTTTCGCCCTCCGCTCGCAGATCCTTGGAGTGCATGTCGAGACAAAATGCACATCCGTTCATCTGGGAGACGCGAAAGTACACCAAATCGAGCAAGCGCTTCTCCAGCCCGCTCTGTGACAGCGGTTTGTGCAGTCCCAGCATCGCTTTCACTACATTCGGTGTTGCACTTAGAAATTCCAACCTTTGTTTCATTGCTAACTCCTTTAATTTAATCACTTAAGTTCATGCGCAGCAGCAGTTCTGCGAATCGGGGATCAGATCGCAGAGGGTCGAAAATAGGATTCACTTTGAGCTGCGTCACGCGATGATCTTCGCGCATTTTGATGGCGTTCGCCAAGTTCGCTAAAGCTCGATCCTTGTAACCGAGCCGCACGAGCATCTCGGCGCAGGCATAGTTCGCCCCTGGGAGCTTCGCTAATTGCTGGTACCATACCTTCCATAAACCACGGCGACCGTGTTTGCGGTATGCCTCGCGCGACTCAGCGTCACCTCCCAGTTCGACCGACGCCTCCCAGTCATCAACCCTTCCCATCTGCTCGTAAAGTAATTCGCGCTCTAACCCCATGGAGCCGAAGGACGGATTCATATCAGATGCTCTACGGTATTTCTCCAGCGCCTCATCATAGCGGCGAGCCCAATAGAGCACCCTTCCGTAGTCAGCGTAGACCGGAGCTGAGAGAGGGTCATACTCGAGCGCCTTTTGTAACTCGGCCTCCGCCTCATTGAAGTGGCCCATCTCACCTAGGAAGAGGCCGCGCCAGTGATGGGCCAAAACGTAGCCGGGTTTCAACTCGATGGCCTTGCGGAACTCACGATCGGCCACTGCCCAATCCCAGTCGTACAGCCAGTGTATGAACGCGAGCGAGGTGTGTGCGTCGGCCAGCCCGTTGTCGAGTTCGAGCGCTTTGTTCGCCGCGTCCCGAGCGAACGTGAAGGCTTCGTGGTGTCCCATCACCATGTAAGCGCCCAGGAGGCTATAACAGTCGGCCATGCCAGCATAGGCGGGCGCGTACGATGGATCTTTCTCAATCGCCTGGCGGAAGTATTCGATCCCTTTGTGAAAGTCGTTTTTCGTACGTTTGTTGAAGAAGTAGCGCCCCATCGTATAGTTCCAGTAGGCTTCTTCGTTCTCGGTGTGATGGACCGTTGATTGAATCAGTTCCTCCGGTTTCACCACCACGCCCAATGCGTGCATCACGTCGGCCGTGAGCCGCCTCTGTATCGTCAATACTTCTGAAGATTTCGCGTCGTACGTATTACTCCAGATCGAATCGCCGCTGTCGACGTCCAACAGTTCGACGCTCACCCTCAGACTCGCATCGTTCACCGCGACATCGCCGATCAGCAATCTCTCCACGCCGAGCGAGCGCCCGATCGTTTGGGGGCTGTGCTGCCGGCGTTTGTAGCTGGAGACGGAGTTGTGCGAACGAATGGAGAGCTGTGGCAGTCGTGAGAGGTGTTCGGTCAGCCCTTCGGTAATGCCTTTGGCTAGTTGCTCCGAATATGTGCCCTGGCCCATGTCAGAGAACGGCATAACGGCCAGCGATCTCGCCGGTGTTCCGTTGGTGCTCAACATTCCCAGGATGCCGAGCAACAGACAGAGTAGAGCGACTCCAATCGCCGGCCGGCCATAAGCCGGATGCCTCGCGGCAAAGCAGGCAAGTAAATCCCGACGGGCGGAGACCGGCTGCCCCGCGAGAAGTCGGCGGATGTCATGGGCCATCTGTTCGACGGAAGCGTAACGCTGTTCTGACTCTTTGCGCAGCGCCTTCAGAACAACTTTATCGAGGTCACCGCTCAAGGCGCGCTGGAACTCACTCGGCCTTTGAACCCGTTGCTCGAGAATGGACCGAAGGACCTCGTCCGGCGCCCGGCTGCGAAAGCGGTAAGGGTGGCGCCCCGTCAAAAGTATGTACAGCAACACGCCTAAGGAGTAGACATCATCGGTCTCCTTCGGTGGTAGTCCGCGTAACTGCGCAGGGCTCGCGTACTCGGGCGTCATTACGCGGTTTACCGAGGTTGTTGCATCACCGGTCCCACCAGCGGAGTCTAAGTTGAGTAGTTTGGCGACGCCAAAGTCAAGAAGTTTAGGTACGCCGTCCTGTGTGACGAGGATGTTAGAAGGCTTCAGGTCACGGTGGATGACGCGATGGCGGTGCGCATACGACACGGCGTCGCAGACTTTGAGAAACAGGCCAAGCCGCTCGGCGGTGGAGAGTGTTGCTGCCCGCCCATACTGATCGATGGGCAGCCCTTCAACGTACTCCATGACGAAGAAAGGCATCCCGTCATCAGTTGCACCACCGTCGAGGAGGCGCGCGACATAAGGATGGTCCAACGCGCCCAGTATCCGCCGCTCACGCTCGAAGCGGTGAAGAATGAACTCGCTATCCATCCCGCGCTTGACTAGCTTGATAGCGACGCGCTGATCGACCTCGCCATTGGTGCTGAAGGTGAAGGCTTCGTAGACGGTGCCCATTCCACCTTGGCCCACTTCCCTAACTAACCAAAAGCCACTGACGCGCGGGGCTTCCGATACTCGGTTGCCTTCCTCCTCCAGAACGCTGCCGGCGAGATCGGAAGCCGACAGGTTGAATGCGGGCGTTTGTAGGAAGTTGTCGTCTTGTTCATAGGACGCTAGTAATGATGCGACCTCAGCGAGGAGTCCAACGTCTCCCGCGCATGCCTCTGCCAGGAAGCCGGCGCGGCGCGCGTCGTCGCGTTCGAGCGCTTCGTGAAAAATCTGCTCGACCAATTCGACGCGCCGGGGTTCACCCATAACCACCACCTGGATCTATCTCGCGCGCCAACCACGCCCGTGCGAACTTCCAGTCGCGCTCGATTGTCGAGTCTGAGACTTTCAGGACACCAGCCGTCTCCTCGATGGAGAGGCCGCCGAAGAAGCGCAACTCTACGACGCGGCTCTTCTGTGGATGTTTGCGCGCAAGCTTTCGCAGAGCCTCGTCTAACGCGACGACATCGTGGACCTCGCCTTCGGCACAGCCATCGGCGTCGGCAAGGGGCAGCTTCAGACCGCCTCCGCGCTTGCCACGCCGGTGGCCGCGTGCGTGATCCACGAGCACTCGCCGCATCATCGCTGCTGCTATTCCAAGAAAGTGTTCACGGCTGCGCCAGTCCACACCATTCTGCGCTGCGAGTCTCATGTAAGCCTCGTGAACCAGCGCCGTGGGCTGAAGTGTGTGATCGGGACGCTCACGCCGCAGGTACGCGGTCGCCAGACGCCGCAGTTCGTTGTAGACGTTGACGATTAGTTCGTCCGGTGACGGACGAGCGTCTTCATCAACAGATTCCACCGGTTTGATGACCTTGGCTTTGTGAGGCATGGTTCCTCGAAATTGCTGAGGTCCTTACTTGGGAGAGGTGACCGAAGTCTAACCGAACGTGCGGCGAAAAAGGAAGTCTTTGACATCCTCCTCTCTGTGCCTGCCAAAAAAATGAAGGAGTGTGCGCTGGAAGGTCGCGTTACTTGTCGGAGGGAGCTACCTCGTAGCCTTCCCTGCCAAAGTTTTACTACTGAAAGGAAATGTGAACATGAACATCAAGACCTTACCATCCGTGCTCGCTTTCGTGCTGCTCGCGCCCGTCGCGGCGTGGGCTCAAACTGCCTGGACCGGAGCCCCCGGCGCCGGTGTCTTCGACGAACAGTCTGTGGGGATCTACCAAGTCGACCCGGGTGGTATTTACTACAACGGCTCGGGTTCTACGACGCCCATCCTCGCCCGCTACAACTTAACGGACACTACCGGGTTCGGCACCCCCGGGTGGACGACTATCGAGTTGGGCGCTTACGATCCTTCACCGAACAGTCAAGTATTGATCAGAGTGTTTCGAGTCAATCTGCTCGGTTCCACTTCTATGATTAGCGCCTGCGCGAGCCTGGACAACAGCTTCCTCGTGAAGCGGCAGTGCCCCTTGATGACCCCGATCAACTTCAACGACGGGAACGTCTACACCGTCGAGGTCAGCATCAGCCGTTCCAGCACGTCTGTTTCGCCGATCTTCACAGGGGTGAGGCTGTTCTGAGTCCCATCCTTAGCCACAAAGAAGCACAAAGGTACAAATGATCAGTGATCTATTTGTGCCTTTTTGTGGCTGATTAAAAACGATTACTGAATTGGGTCGGTGTCGTCTCCCACGCCTGACGCCGGCAACGTGCCTCCTGAGAAACACGTCACTGCGGAATTCGTGAACGGCAAGGTTTCAATCACCGCACAGAAGTTGTACTTGCCCTCCTGTCGCACGCCGAGAGAGACGAACCACTATTCAAATGGCCCGGACTAAAGAGGTTTTCTGGTCCAGGTGCACCGAGTCTCTGTCCGCCGCCGGCGCTCGTGCCGTTCGTATCCACAAACTTGAAGTCCACCGCGTTGTCGTTCGTGTCTTGCGGTACGCCTGCGCCAACTCCACTCGTAGGCATGTTTCGTTCCTTTTTGGACCAGGTGATTCCGTATTAAATGTGAACGCTGGTTATTGAATTCAGTATTGTTAGAAATCAAGTACTCACGATCTTTCTCAACTACTGCCACTGGAAAACGAGGCACGATTTTTGATTTGGACGTGCAGTTATCTTCAAATTATCCTGCGGTGGAGGTCGGCTATGTTTCCTATTGGCGATGATGACTCGGCCCGACGATCAGTGCCGGTCGTGACTTACGTTCTGATTGCGATCAACGTCCTGTTCTTCTTTGTAGAGTTAAGCGGTGGCGATCCATTCATAGAACGATGGTCAGTCGTGCCGCGGCGTCTTACTGCAAACCCGGGCGCCGACTTCATAACCGTTTTCACCTCGATGTTTATGCATGGCGGCTGGCTGCACCTGGGCGGCAACATGCTCTACCTCTGGATCTTCGGCGATAACGTAGAGGATCGGTTTGGGCACGCGAAGTTCCTGTTGTTTTATCTGCTATGCGGCATAGCTGCGACGTTCGCGCAGGTGATTGTCAGTGCGGGGTCGAACGTTCCTAACCTTGGCGCTTCGGGAGCGATAGCCGGGGTGTTGGGCGCTTATTTAATTTTATTCCCGAGAGGACAGGTGAGGGTGCTGATGGGTAGAGGCGTGGTCCCGATGCCTGCGTTGGTGGTGATTGGATTGTGGATCGTCTTACAGTTCATCAACGGAATCGGATCGATCACACAGTCGGCTGAAACTGGTGGCGTGGCTTACATGGCCCACATCGGAGGCTTCGTAGCAGGTCTGGTGCTCACGTTCCTCTTTGGCGGTCGTAGAACTGCAGTAACAGCGTAACGAATAGCCGGATCCCACCTCCGGCTGTCGAAATTAGAATTGACCGGACGCCGGGCTTGCCATATTCTTCACCGCTCACAACTTCCTCGAGGACTCAAACATGACACAGAAAAAAACATGCTTCGTAGTTATGGGATTCGGCGAGAAGGTCGACTTCGAGACCGGTCGCAAGCTGAATCTCGATGCCACCTACCAGAACCTCATCAAGCCGGCAATTGAAGCAGCGGGTATCGAATGCATTCGGGCTGATGAGATCACCCACTCCGGCAACATAAATGTGCCCATGTATCAACATATACTGACTGCGGACGTAGTCGTTGCAGATGTGTCAACAGCTAATTGCAACGCCTTCTATGAGCTCGGCGTCCGCCATGCATTACGGCCCTCAACTACCATCATCATTGCGGAAGACAAGTTCAGGTTTCCGTTCGACATTCAGCAAATCGCCATTCGGAAATACAAGCACCTTGGAGAAGATATCGGCGTCTCTGAAGCGAAGCGGTTCACCACCGAACTTACCGAAGCCGTCACCAAAATCATGGCCAACGATCCGCCACACGATGACAGTCCGGTTTACACGTTTCTGCATGGCCTCCGGCGTTTGAAGCTGCCGGAAGACATGAATGTGAACGAGGAAGTTACCAGGGCGGCAGTCGCCGCAGCAGCAAGCATCGAGGTCGCTCCCGACCAGACGCATAGCGCACTCATGCAAAAAGTAGATGAAGCACAACAGAAGGGCGACTTCGTACAGGCCAAGGCGCTGTTGGGCGCTGTGCGGGCAATGCGGCCTGACGATCCTTACATCACGCAACGCCTCGCACTCGTAACCTACAAGGCTAAACAGGACACACCGGAGAAGGAAATAGCAGCACTCAAAGAAGCCTGCACATTACTCTACGAACTTGATCCGACAACCTCCAACGATACCGAAACTCTTGGTCTATGGGGCGCAGTGCACAAGCGACTCTGGGACAAAGCGAAGGATGAGATCGCTCTCGACAAAGCTATACGCAGCTACGAGCGCGGATTCTTCCTGCGCAACGATTATTACAACGGGATCAACTTCGCATTCCTGCTCAACACCCGGGCTGCTCATGCCGTTGAGTTGGCTAAAAACTCCGCTGATCCTACAGCCGCCGCCGCGCATCGTGCCGCCGCCATCGCTGACTATGTGCGAGCGCAGCGCGTGCGCAAGGAAGTGCTCTCTATCTGCGAGGAATGGCTGAACTCCAATCCTGCTCCATCAGAAGAAGCCACTGACGCGGCGAAGAAGCAGTACGAGAACAGCAAATACTGGGTCGTAGCCTCGCAGGCGGAGGCTTATCTGGGTATGGGTAACAAGCAGCAGGAGGCAGAGAACGCTTATGCACAAGCCTACGCCTCAGCACCTGAAAGCTGGATGATTGAAAGCACCAAAGAACAACGGGCCAAACTTGAAGCTCTGCTCACGGATTCGCCGTTGAACTACATCAAAGCAGACGCCTGAAATTTTTGCCACAAAAAGGCACAAAAAGCTCAAAGAGGTTCTGCTGATTTTTGAGCTTTTGTGCCTTTTTGTGGCTAAAAACTTTACTACTTCATCCGGTTGTACTTTCGCAGAACCTGGACCACGCGATCGCCAGGCAAACCATAGACGCGGATGCCGTCTGCGCCCGTCATCGTTTGCGCCGCCAGCATCGCATTAATGACGGCTTCTTCAGTCGCTTCAATAGTCGCCCGAAACAGGGGATCGATACGATCGTTGGGAAGCATTGTCAGCGACGGTGTACCTTCAGACTTTGCGGCGCCGGGGTTCGCCGTTGAAAACGCAAGAAACAAATCGCCAGAGGAATTGCCCGCGTAACTTCCCAGCCGTCCAAGCCCTAAACTCACGCGGCGCGCGATTCTTTCCAGTTGATGCGGCAACAGCGGCGCGTTGGTCGCAACGACCACGATGATCGAGCCACGTCCTTCGTGTTCAAAAGCGCCACCGTTGTCGTTCCGCGCCGCACCGCCTGTGTTTGAACAGGCAGGAATGCCGGCGGTCCACGGTCTGCTCAGCGCAGACGGAAGTGTCGTGCAAATGCCCAGGTCAGTGATCTCGGAACGGATCGGAACACCGAGAATGCGCAGATCGCCGCCGTAGTTACATTGGACCAGCACTCCGATCGTGTACCCGCCTTGTTCCGCGGTTAGTACTCGCGAGGAGGTACCGATTCCGCCTTTGAATCCGTTGCAACCCATCCCGGTGCCACCGCCCACTGCACCTTCTTCAACTGGACCAGGTTTCGCGCGATCGAGTGCCTGGAACGCGTGTGTTGCTTTTACGTGTTCGCCATTCGCATCGTTTAGAAAATCAAACGTCTCGGCGACGATCGGATAAGTAAAGATAAACTCGCGTCCGTTCTTCAATTGCCACTGAATCGCGGCGTCGCGCACTGTTCCGACGCTGTGCGTACCTGTCAATAGAATCGGTCCTTCGAGAAATCCTGATTCCTTGATCCAGTTGATGCCGGTCATGTCGCCGTTGCCGTTCTGATTGAACGTGGCTGCGAAAACTGGATCCCAGTTGCCGCGCGCGCGCGGGAGAATCGCCGTGACGCCCGTGCGCACCGGTCCCTTGCCGGGCACGAGTTTGCCTTCGCCTTCGATGAGCGTCACGTGGCCCACGGCTATGCCGGGAACGTCAGTGATGGCATTCAGTGGTCCAGTTGTGCCGGGGAAGGGAATGTTCAGTTCACGGCCGCGCGGACGTGTTTGCGCGGTGACTGTGATGGCAATTGTGGCGGCCAGTAAGAGTCCGAGTGCAAATCGCATGTGAAGAACTCCTTTCAAGTTTGTGATGTCTTTAGACCATCATTGAGCCAAGCTCCGACCTGATTTTGTATTTCCTTTCGTTTGAATGCATGATGCATGCGTACGAATAAATACAAGTAAACCAAAACCAGAATACTTTCACCATCTACAATTTGCCGGAGGCCACCCATCATGAAAGCGAAATTGATCGTTGCTCTGCTCTCTCTTTTTCTTCTCTCCGTTTGCAATCTTGAAACAGACGCCCAAACTAAACGTAGACGCACTCCGAGAAGCTCGTCCGCTGCTATTACGACACCTTCCGGCCTAACTTATCTGATCACAAAAAAAGGAACAGGTCCTCAGCTCAAGGCTGGTGATACCGTGATCCTGAATTACACAGGCGCGCTGACAAACGGCCTGAAGTTTGACAGTTCCCATGATCGCAACGAGCCTTTGGAATTCAAACTGGGCGCCGGTAAGGTGATCAAGGGATATGATGAAGGTCTCGCCAGACTGCGCGTTGGCGATCAGGCGATTCTGATTATTCCGGGCAAGCTCGCTTATGGACCAAAGGGTATTCCCAACGTCATCCCACCGAACGCAACTTTGATTTTTATCATCGAGGTCGTCGACGCCAGGCAAGAATAGTCTTTTAGCCACAAAAAAGCACAAAACGGGTTTTGGTGATTTTGAGCCTTTTGTGCCTTTTTGTGGCTAAAATTGCCGTTTTGGGGCTGCAACTGGAATGACCTCAGTTTTAATCGTTTTTAAGCTGTGGGTTCCAGGACAAAGTGAATAAGTGTGACACATCACAAAATAGTAAAACTGATTAGATTTATGACAACACGTATTACCTCTCCGCTCACTCTCCGAATTCGTTTCGTAATGATCGCCACGTTGCTTCTGTTAGCGACGAGTGTTGACGTTAATGCACAGACGCCGTCGATCTCTGTCCGCGATGTCGTCGTTGTCGAAGGAAACTCCGGTACGACGCAGGCGACGTTTGTCGTCGCGCTCTCGGCCGCGAGCTCGCAGTCAGTTTCATTTTCCTTTGCCACGTCAAACGGCACGGCGACGGCTGGCTCTGACTATGTTGCCAGTACGGGTGCCTCGAGTTTCGCACCTGGAGAAGTCGAGAAACCGGTTGTCGTCCTCGTCAATGGCGATACTGTCGATGAGATGCAGGAGACTTTGTTTCTGGATATCTCGAATGTCCAAAACGCAACCGTGAGCTCAAACCGAGGGACTGGTTTCATCAATGATGATGACGGCCCGACTATCAGTATCAATGACGTCACCGTTACGGAGGGCAATTCCGGTACGAAAGCAGCCACGTTTACGTTGAGCCTGTCTGGCCCAAGTGTTGAGACAATCGCAATCAGAGCAATTACAGCACCGGGAACAGCAACTGCGTCGAGTGATTACAACTCCATTGACTCAGTAGTTATCTTTAATCCCGGAGCAGTAACTCGCACCGTGGATGTGCCGATCGTCGGCGACACTAACCTCGAGCCGAATGAAACGTTCTCTATAAATCTGAGCGATCCTTTCGGTACGACTATCGTAGATGGCACAGGCGTAGGCACGATTCTCGATGACGATACTCTGCTTATGCTCGAGGAATCAGGCCCTGCTGCACAGCAGACGGCAGCTTTCGACGCGTTATTACTTATAAGAGATCCCTTCCGAGTTCAGAGTGTTGCCAACTGGCCCACGCTCCCACCTGGTCAGAGAACGCGTCTGATGATCTTCGCTCAGAACTTGAGGTTGAATCAGGGTGAGACTGCCTCTGATGTGATCGTGAATCTCGTCGATGGTAGTAACCAAAGTTTTGACGTGCCTGCTGCGGACGTGCGCGCAGTGCCGAACACTGATTTAACCCAGGTCGTGTTTACACTGCCCCAGGCTCTGGCGCCCGGCACTTGCAAGGTAACCATCAAGCTACATGGGCAATCGAGCAATATGGGGACGATTCGAATTACACCATAGAACGCCACCGCTCAAGCGGCTCTTCTTTTCTCAATGGAAGCTTGATGCTGCTCGCGGATTTTGGCGGGCTGGCCCTCACCAGTCGTCACTCGACTCATCCAGGCAATCGCAGCGATTACGACCCATCCTCCAAGTACAACTCGAGGCGCCAGGACCTCTCCGGCGAGAGCCCAGCCAAGGGCTAACGCGACGAGGGGATTAACGAAGGTATGCGTTGCGATGAGTGTCGGTGGAAATCGGTCCAACAACCAGAAATATGCTGAGTAAGCAACGAGCGACCCTGCGACTGCCAGATATACAAGTGCGAGGAAGGATTTCATCGAAATAGCAGTGAAGTGAAGACTCGCTATCTCTCCCGTTACCGAGCCGCCAAGAGATAGCAATACTGCACCGGCGAGCAACGACATCGCCGCGGCCATGTGGCTGTCAGGATGTAGCGACGCGCTGCGTGAATAGACCATACCGATCGACCAGGACGCTGAGCCGATCAGAACGACGAGTGAACTCAACATCTCGGCGCGTCCGGTTCGAACATCCGCCGCAAAGATCAAAGCCACGCCGCCTAATCCCAGCAACACACCGAATAAGAGCGATGGAGTCATCCGGGCGCGTCCCGTGATCATTACGATGATTGCGACAAAGATTGGTTCGGTTGCTACTAAGATTGCAGCCATGCCTGAAGGAAGAGTTTGTTGGGCCCAATGCAGCGTCCCATGACCGATCAGGAAAAATAACACCCCGAGCACAAAGCTCGCGACCCATTGCTTTCTGACCGGACGAAGTCCGCGACGCCAACACCATGCAAACAGCAACGCTCCGGCAATGAGGTGACGGAAGCTCGCAACGAAGAGCGGCGGAATCGTTTCGATCGCGTAGTGGATGGCCAGGTAAGTGGATCCCCAAATGATATAAATGCAACCGAAGGCAAGCAGGATCAAAAGCTGGCTCTGGCGATTTGTCTTTTGGTTCGAAAGCATTCGCGTCTCAACTAGATCACTAAATTGACGTCCATCCGTGTAACCGGCTATTATGATAAACGACGGTTACATCGTAAGAGAGATATTCGAACCTGTCAAGTTGCTGAAATTACGAGCTCTCTGTGCAACCTCTGTGTCCTCTGTGGTGGTGTTTGCCATGAATTTATAAACCACAGAGACACAAAGGACACAGAGGTTGCACTGAGAAACCCAAATTAAGAACAACACCAAATTATGGAAGGACTGAAATCATCTGCAGCAGAAATGAGGCTCGTCGGCGGTCGATTGTGTCTCGACTTTGTCAACACTGTTGACGGACGGAAGAACGATTCGTCGCCCGTAGCTGATAAACTCAAAGACTATTCAGACCTCGTGGCGTGGAGCCAACACACGGGCATCGTCACCGCCGCAGAAGCTGCACGCTTAATTAAGGAAGGCAAGCAAAAACCCTCCGCAGCAAACAACGTGTTGCGCCGTGCTATTGCATTGCGGGAAGCATTCCACCGCATCTTCAAGGCAACAGTGAAGGGAAGCGTGCCGCGGAGCATTGACCTCGAGACAGTGAATGAGGAATTACTGAAAGCACGAAAAAATGAAAAGTTGATTAATACGGGCAAAGGATTTCGGTGGGAGTGGATCGGCGAGGAGACTGCGCTTGATCGGATGCTCTGGTCGGTAACGCAATCAGCGGCTGAGTTTCTGAGTGCAGGAGACTTTTCGCGTCTACGCGAATGTGGCGGTGAAGAATGCGGCTGGCTGTTCGAAGATACGAGCCGAAACAGGAGCCGGCAATGGTGTCACATGCAGGATTGCGGAAATCTGGCAAAGGTTCGTCGCTTCCGCACACGTGCGCGGGAGCAGTAATTAAAACTCGTGCAAGAAATGAAGTGGCTGTCCGTTCCATTGCCAAGAAAAGCAGGGAACGTTTGGACGATTTGAGCGTCTAACTAACAAATCCCCAACCCAGCCATTTTTCCGAGGAGGTTCGAACAATGACCAAATTCACCGTTCGCATCCTGACAGCCGTAATCACGTTTGCAATCGGAGTCGCAATAGCCACAGCCTGGGTCTTCGATCGCACCGCAGAACCAACAATCGCTCCCGTCTCACTCAGCTCGAGTGGGCCCGCCATGGAGATGGTCTTTGTTTTGGATACCACCGCTTCAATGGGCGGGCTGCTCACCGGGGCGAAGGAGCGGATTTGGGGAATCGTCAATGAGGTAATGCAAACCTCAAAGCTTTCGTCAGTAAAGGTTGGATTGGTTGCTTACCGGGACCGCGGCGATCAGTACGTTACCCAGGTACTTCCTTTGACCGACGATCTCGATAGAGTCTACTCGACATTGATGGACTACGAGCCTGGCGGAGGAGGTGACGAGCCCGAGAACGTACGGCGCGCTTTAGCGGAAGGAGTGTCGCAGGCCGGTTGGTCACGACCTTCTCCAGGTAACGCGCAGATTCTGTTTTTGGTAGGCGACGCTCCGCCTCACGATTATGCCGATGAGCCTTCGCCTCTCACTACTGCCGACCTGGCCGTTAAGCAGGGAATAATCGTGAACACGATTCAATGTGGAAATTCTGCCTCGACCAAACAGGTGTGGGAAGCGATCGCGCGCCGGGGTCAGGGTCAGTATTTCCTGATTCCTCAGGACGGTGGCGTGCAAACAATCTCGACGCCCTACGATGAAAAACTAAGTCAACTTGGCAGTCGTTTGGGAGGAACATACATGGCCTATGGCGGCGGCGCAGGTGCAGACGGAGTTAGATATAGAGTTGAGCGAAAGGAAATGTCGGATAAAGTGGAGTATGACGTTGCGACGCGTTCTGCGCCATCCGCAGCGGCGGAGAGAACTGTGAATAAGGCATTGAACTCGAAAGCATATGTCGGTGATCTGTTGCAGGATATTGAAAACGGATCAAAAAAACTCGAATCAGTTAAGACTGAGGACTTACCCACTGAGCTTCAAAAGCTTTCACCCGAAGAACAAACGAAAGAAATTGCCAAGCGACTCGCTGAACGCAGAGAAATCCGCAAACAAATCCTGGACCTTTCCCAGAAACGCACCGAATACATCGCCGCGGAACGAAAGAAACGCACTGGCGGATCACAAAACGGGTTTGATGTAGCTGTCTCAGCAGCACTACGAGATCAGCTCGCGAAAAAAGGTATTAGATAGAGCTGCAATTTTAGCCGCAAAAAAGGCACAAAAAGCTCAAAATAGGTTCTACTGGTTTGAGCTTTTTGTGCCTAAAAGACTTCGTTTTTAGGACCATATATTTCTAGCGGACAAGACTCGTGACCGCCATTTAACACACCCAGAGCTTTACGGTGACTGGAGCGCTGGCTGCCGACGTATTGCCTGCCTTGTCAACCGCCTTGACTGTAAAAGTGTTCTCGCACACTCCCATCAATGTGTAAACGAAATCAGTGTCAACGCCTGCCGAAACAGGAAGTGGACTCAAGATCCCGTTTACATAGATCTCATATTCGATATTGTTTTGCGGGTCACTATTATCAGTTGATTGTGTCCACCCCAACCACGCCTCGCCACCGGAGTTATCAAGACTGACCACGTGAAGATTAGTAGGAACACTCGGCGGTGTGGTATCGGTGCTGGGCCATGTTTGGGCATTCGCAGGGTTGCTGGTCGTCGAGTTTCTTCCGGTGAAGTCGATGGCCGTGACGGTGAATGTATTGTTGGAGCCGGGCGGAAGGTGACGAATAATAACTGACTGGTAACCATTCGGCGCCGCAGCCGCGTTGATGTTTTGCGTCAGTGGGCTCCCGTTTCTGCTAAAGGCGTAAGAGCAGCAATTGTTAGGGAGGTTGTCGACCGACTTGCTCCAGGTTAACTGGACCTGAGATGGTCCAAGCGTGGTAGCTTCCAGGACCGGAGCACTCGGCGGGATGGTATCACCCGGAATGTCAGCGGTAACAAGATTGCTGTCACTCGAGCGGTTGCCGCTTCCATCGATGGCATAGACGGCAAAGCTGTAGCTATAGAATGGGACCATGTACTGCACTGTGAAAGTCGTTTGCGTCTGGTTCACGAACTCCAACGTGCTACTGCCGTTAGTCAGCGAATTGACTTTAATCCGGTAAGAAAACTTGCCTGAGTTGTCTGTGGCAGCATTCCACCTAAGCGAAACTGTATTTGACGTGATTGCGGTCACCACGAGGTTGGTTGGCGTGGTCGGTGCAGTTTTATCTGCTTTCGCAGCAGATGCCGTTCTCCCACTGAAAAGCATTGCTGTTAACAAAGCCACAGCTGCGATTGCGAAGATTAGGCGAGCAAGAGTTTGAGTAGTCATGCCTGGTCTCCTCTAAATGGATCGTTTCTTCAAACACCTCTTATAACGAGTTCATGGGGCGCTCACGACCATCGTTTAAATACACAAATCCACCACCCACCAGGAGGAACTTTTTGAAAAGGCGGAAAGATAGGCGGTAGATTACCAGAACTTACCAATACTGACTATTACAATCCTGCGTCATTTTACGATGCCGAGCAGGCACAGAACCGAGCGCGGTAGCGCCGGGTCAAATGCAAGCTACACGCCCGCAGCGGGAGTTTGACCCGGCGCTACCGCGCTCGGTT
>DATFDT010000330.1:0-8370 GCA_035251975.1 Pyrinomonadaceae bacterium
ATAAAGACAAAGGCGTGTTTTTGAGGAACGGGTGGCCACGGAGGGCCACCCCTACAGTTATTGTGGGACGAGCGAATCGACCGATAAAGGCGCCGTTGCGGAAACATTTCCCGACGTCACCCGCCGCTGCTCGATCAGCAACTCTTCAAACGCCTTCGCCGGCAGAGCCTTGCTAAACAAAAACCCCTGCACGACGTCGCACTCGAGCGCGCTCAAATACTGAAGCTGCTCCTTCGTCTCAACACCTTCTGCCACGACTGTCAGATCGAGCGCATGTCCGAGGTTGATGATCGCGCGCACGATCGCCGTGTCGTGCGGATCTTTGCAAACGTCGGAAACAAACGTCTTGTCGATCTTCAACGTGTCGATCGGAAAACGTTTGAGGTAATTGAGCGACGAGTAGCCGGTGCCGAAGTCGTCAATCGCTACGCTGATCCCCATCAGCTTCAACTCGTGCAGCTTCTCAATCGCCTCGTCCGGATCCTTCATGATCGAGCTCTCCGTCAACTCGAGCTCGAGCCAGCGCGGATCGAGATTCGTCTCTTTCAGTATGTGCGACACATCGGCGATGAACGTCGGCTGTTGAAACTGTCGCGCCGAGAAGTTCACCGACATGCGCATCTGCTGCAATCCCTTGTCCTGCCAGTTCTTGTTTTGTGCACATGACGTGCGCATCACAAAGTCGCCCAAGGCGATGATCAAGCCGGTCTCTTCGGCGATCGAGACGAACTCGGTGGGATACAGCAGACCCAGACTCGGATGCTGCCAGCGCACGAGCGCTTCCATGCCGACCACTTGAAAACCACGAATATCAACCTGTGGCTGGTACTGCACAAAAAACTCAGATCGCTCGAGCCCCGGCCGGATATTGCTTTCGAGCACGAGCTGTTTGAGCGCGCGCGTCGTGCCGCCTGCCGTGTAAAAATGAAAATTGTTGCCGCCCTGCACTTTCGCGCGATCGAGTGCGACGCCCGCAGTCTTCAACAGTCCCGCAGTGTCGCGGCCATCCTGCGGATACATGCTGATGCCGATACTGCTCGACACGAAGATCTCCTGATCTTCAAAGAGGAACGCCTGATCGAGTGCCTGCTTGATCGCGCGCGCGACATTCGCAGCGTCCTGCGCACGTGGAATCTGTGTGAGCAGCACGGCGAATTCATCGCCGCCGAAACGCGCCACCGTATCGCTTTCGCGAACACAGCTCGTCAATCGTTGGGCCACTGACTGCAACAAACGATCGCCTGCGGTGTAACCGAGCGAGTCGTTGATGGTCTTGAAGCGATCGAGATTGAGCAACAGCACCGCCTGCATGTGATCGTTGCGACGAGAAAGCGCGATGGCCTGCTTCAGTCGATCCTTGAACAGCACCTGGTTCGGCAGATCGGTGAGCGCGTCGTGATACGCGAGGTGGTTGAGTTTTTCCTGAGTCTGCTTGTTTTGAGAAAGATCGACGACGAAACACGCGATCTCTTCGTCATGCATCGCTGCCCCAAACAAACACGGCAACGGTGTGCCGTCCTCCTTCAAAAAATCTTTTTCGAAAGGCGCACACGCGCCAAACGCCATCAGCTTCTCGAACGCTTCTTCATCGAGTCGATGATGTTCGGGCGGCGTTAGATCGTGAATGTTGCGCGGTAAATTTGTGGAAGTGTAGCCGAGCAGATTCAGGAAACTATCGTCGGCGCTGAGAATGTTTCCGGCAAGATCGGTGAATAAAATGGCGACAAGATTGGTGGCGACGAGACGCCGCAGGGCTGCATCGACTTTGGTTTCCATACCAAGAATGAGAATTCGCTGAAATTAGGAGAGGTGAGAACTGGGCAAAGCGGGTTGGCCGTCAACCCGTTTTGTAGGCTAACACAGATAGCAGCGACAAAGCAGCAGAAAAGTTAGACAGGATTGACAAGATGTTTTCAGGATTTACAAGATGAATCCTGTAAATCCTGCTAAATCTTGCAAATCCTGTCTAAGGCTTCACCGCACCGAGCTGGTTGTTGCTGGCGCCGGGCCCGCTGGCATTTTATCGTGGAGATAGCGCGTCAGCAGTCCCATCAAGTGCCTCGAAGTCCCCGCTCCCTCCGAGATCGAGTGTGATCGATTTGGATACGAAAACATCGAAAACTGCTTATTCGCCGCGACCAGAGCATTAATCAACGCCTCCGTGCCCTGGTAATGGACGTTGTCGTCGCCCGTCCCATGCACGATCAGCAAATTGCCCTTCAACTGGCCCGCGAACGTGATCGGCGAGCTCTGCTTCCACTCATCCGGATGGTCCTTGGGTAGTCCGCCGTATCGCTCCTGGTAGATCGAGTCGTAGTAATGAAGGTCGGGCACGGGCGCCACGGCCATGCCGGTAGCATAAACATCCCCGTAGCGGAACATCGCATTGAGCGTCGACGATCCGCCGCCGCTCCAACCCCAGATGCCGATGCGCGCCGGATCGACGAACGGCCACTTCGCGATCGCACGAGCCGCCGCAGCCTGATCGCCCGAATTCACAATACCCATCTTGCGATAGATGATCTTGCGCCACGCACGACCACGCGGCGCGGGCGTGCCGCGGTTGTCGACACTCATCACGATGTAACCCTGTTGGGCGAGCATCTGGTGCCAGAGGCGATTCCGGCCACCCCAAGTATCAAGCACGGTCTGTCCCCACGGCTCGCCGTAGACGTGAAACAAAACCGGATAGCGTTTCTGCGGATCGAAACCGGGAGGCTTCATCATCCAGCCATCGAGTTGAACGCCATCGCCAATGTCGACTTTGAAAAACTCTGAAGGCGTTTGTTTTAGCTGCGCGAGTCGATCCTGCACCTGCTTGTTGTCGATCAGCGTTCGCGCGACGCTGTGTTGCGGCAGGCGCACCACGTCCGTTACCGGAACGCGATTGAACGTTGAATAATTGTGAATCGCAAAATCGCCGCGCGGCGAGATGTTGTAACCGTTCGCACCGGGAAGATTCGCGGGCGTCAGTCGCTCTTCCTTTCCGGTGCTGTCGAGCTTTACGCGATAGAGATAACGTTGCGCTGCGTTTTCCGGTGAAGCGATGAAGTACATCCAACCGTTCTGCGCATCGACTCGCGCCACGCTGATCACGTCGTAATTGCCGGGCGTGATCGTCTTCACGTCGCTGCCGTCGCGCGACACGGAATAAATATGACGCCAGCCATCGCGCTCGCTGGTCCATAGAAAACGTTTGCCGCCGTCGATCCATTCGACGTCGCCGCGCCCGAGTCCGGTTTTGTCCCAGTCGATGTCGCCCCACGCAACGTCGACCCACGCTTCGTCTTTTTCAGTCAACACGGGACGGACTTTGCCGGTGCGCGCATCACCGATCATCACGGTGTTGGTGTCCTGGCGACGATTCAGTTGCTGAATGATCAACTCATCCGAGCTCGCGGCCCACTCCATGCGCGGCAGGTAGTTGTTGCGCGAATCGCCGGGCACTTCGATCCAGCGTGTTGGACCACCATTCGCATCTACGACGCCGACGCGAGCAGCCGAATTCGTCTCGCCGGCTTTCGGATACGGGAACGTGGTGACCACGGGATAAAGGGCGGCGGTGTTATTGATGAGCGTCATCTCCTTCACGCCTTCGGAGTTGAGCTGCCAGTAAGCGATCTGTTTGCTGTCAGGACTCCAGCGAAAGCCGTCGCGGCAGAAAAGTTCTTCTTCGTAGACCCAGTCGAAAGTGCCGTTGACGATGTAGCGCGAGCCGTCGCTGGTGAGTTTTGTGATCTTCGAATCGCCAAGATTCTCAGCGTAGATGTTGTTCTCACGCACGTAGGCAGCGCGCTGGCCGTCGGGTGAAAACTTCGCAAACATGAGACTCGAAGGTTTCGCGTCGCTGCCACCGAGTTTTTTCAACGTATTGGCTTTGAGATCGAGTACCCAGTAGTCGCCGCGCGTGTTGCTGCGCCAGACGCGCTCGGAGTTTGTGAAGATGAGTAGCTTCTGCTCGTCTGCTGTCAGCGCGAATTCTTCCACCGCGAGTGGCTCAGCGGCGCCTGTTAGCGTGAGTTTCTCGGCGGACACTTTCACTGTGCGATCGCCGGTGTTTAGGTCGTAGCGGACGATGTCGAGAAAAGGCTTTTTAGTCGGCGACGGCTCGAGTGCGAGATAGCCGCTGCCGTCCGTCTGCCACTGCACCGGCCCGAGCGGGCGGGTGCGATACGTGAACATTGAGTCCAGCGTGAGCAGCGACGGATCCGATTGCTGCGCGAATACTGGAAGGATTAAGAGAAAGAAAATCGGAACTATTCGAAATCGTCTTATCATTTCAAAACCTCAACGTCAGTCGTTTACAAGATTTGCAAGATTTTCAGGATTTACATGTACATCATGAAAAATCTTGTAAATCCTGTCTACTAATCACCGCGACCAACGAGCGCCGCGATGGCCGCGATCAATTCCGCCTGTTCGATCGGCTTCGCCAAATGTGTCTGGTAACCGGAGCCGAGCGCGCGCTCACGATCTTTCCGCGATGCGTAACCCGTCAACGCGATCGCGGGCGTCGCGCCACCCTTCTCCACTGGCAACGCTCTCAACTTGCGCACCAACTCGTAACCATCCTGATCCGGCATACCAATATCGCTAATCATCACATCCGGCAACTCGCTCGCAAACACCTCGAGCGCGTCCGCCGCGGATTTCGTCGACGTCACGCGCGCACCATAGCGCCTCAGCATCGTCCCGAGCAGCTTGCGCGAATCGTCGTCATCCTCAACCAGTAACACGTGTACACCATCAAGCCTCACCACGCCTTTGCGACTGCGCCGCCGATCAACTTCACGCCTGCGCTCTTCCGCCCGCGCCGGATCGCGCCGCTCCTGCGTCATCGGCAGATCGACCGTAAACACCGATCCCTTGCCGAGTCCTTCGCTCTCCGCACTGATCGTTCCGCCATGTAGCTCAACGAGGTGCCGCGCCACCGCTAAACCCAATCCGAGACCACCCTGCTTCCGCGAAATCGAACCTTCCGCCTGCCGGAATCGATCGAACACGTAAGGCAGAAACTCCGCTGAAATGCCGTCGCCAGTATCTCTGACTCTCAGACGCGCAGTCGACTCAACACATTTCAGATAGATGTTCACACTGCCGCCACGTGTCGTGAACTTGATCGCGTTCGACAGCAAATTCCAGATCACCTGCCGCAAACGATTTGCATCGCCTTTGACGAGGCACTCACTCGGCTCGAAGCGCGTCTGAAGTTTTATGCCTTTCACGTCTGCTGTGGGTCGCAACGCGTCGAGCGCGGCTTCAACAATCGGCGCGAGATTGAGCGGGTGAAGATCGAGACGAAGATTACCGGTGATGATTCTCGACACGTCGAGCAGATCGTCGATGAGTCGCGCCTGTGAACGTGCGTTGCGCTCGATCGTCTCGATCGCGCGTGAGGCGTTGGAGCCTTCAACTTCGCCGTTCCGAATCATCGACGCCCAACCGAGAATCGAAGTCAACGGCGTGCGCAACTCGTGCGAGAGCGTGGCGAGAAACTCATCTTTGAGACGATCGGCTTCTTCGGCGTGCTTGCGTGCATCCTGTTCGCGCGACAGCGCCGCCGATCTCTCATCTTCCGCGCTCTGCCGCGCAGTCACGTCCAGCACGAGCGATAAGACTGAGATCAGTTTGCCGCGATCGTCGTGCAGCACGGAGTTGTACCACTCGCAAAAGATCACGGAGCCAGCGCGCGTGTAATTGCGATTGCGCAGGATGCCGTGAACCTCAACACCTTCGCGCTGCCGGTTCGTCACAAGCGCGACTGCGTCTTCGTCGTCCGCAAAAACGAAGCGCCACTCGTTGACGTGTTTCCCGATCACCTCTTCCGCTTTCCAACCGAAGAGTCGTTCAGCAGACGCAGACCAGCGCGAGACGCGAAAGTCGCTGTCCCACTCGACCACTGCCAGTGGTGAGCTCTCGACGTGAAATGCTAATTGTCGATACGCAGTTTGCGCGGCACCTTCGGCCTGCTTGCGCGCAGTGATGTCAGTGATGACGGCGATGCCACCGGCGATTTTGTTTTGCTCGTCGAGCAGCGGTGAGTAATGACTCTCAAAAACACCGGTCTCGGCGGGTCCGTAAGGATGGTACTCGTAAACCAACTCTTTACCTTCGAGCGCGGCGAGGAAGCAACTGTCGTTGCCTGCTTCTCGCAGGAAGGGAAAGATATCACCGACGCGTTTGCCGAGCACGGCTTCGCGGCTGAAACCGGAGATACGCTGCATGGCGCGATTCCAGGCAATGATCTGGCAGTCGCGATCGAACGCGAAGATACCGTCGACGCTCGCGTCGATCAGCCTGTTAAGCAGAAGTGCCGAAGTGTTTTCCAAAGTTAGAGACACTGATGGGGATCAATCGGTGGTCTAATTTCCAGCCGTGAGCAGCATTAAACTGGTCGCGTCGCGCACCAGTATATTAGATCCGAGCAGTACGGGCATGGCGAAGGTCGAGGCTTCAGCCACTTCATAACGACGCTCGACCGTGAATGCCGGTGTACCGCGTTTCGCAACGATCAAATCAGCGCCGTTCGTCAGGAAAACGACGTGTTGCGGAGTTAGTAATAAAGAAGCGTGCTCGCCTTCTCTGCCCTCGGTCGTCCAGCGCACCGCGCCCGTCTTCGCGTCGATCGCAAAAAACTGTCCTTTCCTTTTTGATGAATGGCCGTAGATGAGGCCGTCGCCGAAAACGGGAGAGCTCATGTACATCGCGATCTCGGGGTTCTTCCAGGCCTCGATCGCCTGCCACTTGCCGGCATTCTGCGCGAGCACGTAGGCGTGTGTGCCTTGTCGTGTTCCCGAGACGATCAGGTGTGTGCCGGTCCAGAGTGGTGTTGTTATGTTCTCATGCCACTCGTCAGGAAATGCTACCGTCCACAACTCTTTGCCTGTTTTGCCGTCGAGACCGACGATCGAGCCTTCGGTCATCGTCACGATCTGCTGGCTGCCATTCGCTTCGATCAATACTGGCGAAGCGTAGCCTGGTCCAAGCCCTTTCCATTCCCATTCGCTTGCGCCAGTCGCGGGGTTGAGAGCCAGGATCTGTCCGCCGTGAATGTCGCTGCCGACCTGGACCACGACGCGTCCGTTGACGAGCAATGGTGATGCAGCGGTGCCACAGAACAATTTCGAAGTGTCGATTGCGTTTGAGAAATCTTTGGACCAGAGTTGTTTTCCGGTGGCGGTGTCCCATGCGTTGAGCATTCCGGTGACGCCGAGTGTGAACAATCGATTACCGGCGATGAGTGGGGTCGCGTTTGGTCCCTTCGCCATGCTTACGGCGTACTGGTTCTTCTTGAACGCCGCCTGGTATTTCTGCTCCCAGAGGACTTTGCCATCGGCGAGGTTGATGCTCGCCACAATCTCTTCCGGATCGCGTCTTCCATGAACAAACGCGCGCCCTCCGGAAACCACCGGCGACGAATAACCTTCACCAATCTCGACGCGCCACGTCCGTTTCAGTGACTCCGGCCACGCCGCCGGCGCATTTTTACTCGCCACCGATCCATCCCGCGCCGGCCCACGCCACTGCGTCCACTCCTGCGCCGTTGCCGTGACCGTTGCCGTCAGAAATACAATGATTAATCCTAATTTGTTCATGGGTTGTACCTTTTGGTCAGGTCGAAGATCATGCCACAAAAAGGCACAAAATTCACATAAGAAAGTTGGATGAACAAGTCAGGAAGAGGGGCTTGCCCCTGCTATTTTTAACCAGGCAGCAGCGGGGGCAAGCCCCTCTTCCTGACTTGTTCTATTCTTCCTGATTTGTGCTTTTTGTGCCTTTTTGTGGCTAAACAACGTCGGCGAAGCTCCTTCGGGTGCGGGCGAACCACCAGTAGCCGAAGAGAAAGAGGAGGAGGGCGAAGGTGGTGAAGTAGGCGAGGCCGCGCCAGTCGGGGGTGGCGCCGTCGAGAAAGATATGGCGATAACTGCGTATCAGTGAAGTGAATGGGTTCAGGTTGATAAAGGTGCGGAAACGCTCCGGGACGATCGCTTCAGGGTAGATTATGGGCGTCAGATACATCCACGCCATCAACAACAACATGATGCCCTGAGTGATGTCGCGCAGGAAGACGCCGAGCGACGCGACGAGCCAGGCGGCGCCGAGGGCGAAGAGTAGTTGGGGAATTAGAAGTACAGGAAGAAAGAGGCTGGTTAACTCGAGGCGCTGACGGATGATGATCGTTGCGATCAGTAAAGCGACCGTTGCGAAGAGTTGACTGCCGAGAGCGGCGAAGACTTGCGCGGCGGGTAACGCTTCCAACGGAAACACGACGCGCTTCACGAGATTGGAGTGGGCCAGGATCGTGTTTGCGGATTGCTGTACGGATTCCTGAAACATCGACCACGGCAGCAGACCGCAGAAGAGATAGAG
>DATFDT010000331.1:0-14828 GCA_035251975.1 Pyrinomonadaceae bacterium
TAGAAAAAAAGCGGGTGAGGGTGGCCATCGAAAGATGGTTTTCCGCGCTCGTTGAAGGTCTTCAATATAAGCTGTTGAGGGACAGTATCCTTCTGTAGCCCGATCTGCGTGAGGCTTGTGCCAAACGTGATGACCTGCGTATTGAAACTATGGCGCGGGTCGGATGTTGGATTACCCTCCCAGTCGCGCAGCATTCCGGCTCGAGGGACTGACCGTCCCAATGCTCGACCGAGACCCAAAAATTGTTCGTTTCTAGCATCGTCGGGAATAGGCGAGTCAGGATTGTCGAGCGCTCCCTCCGGCCGTTCGTTCGCATGATCACCGGTCACCAGAACCCCCAGGCCAGCGTCCATTCGAGTCCTCAGTGCCGAAACTTCATTTTTATCGAGTTCGCTTTCAGGTCCACCTCCACCGATGCCAAGGCTGAAACGTTGTTTATTGATTTGGTGGAGACCGAAGAACCAGACTTGATCGAAGGGCTTCTGGGCTTTTTCTGCTTCTTCGAGAACGATGTTGATTTTATTTGAGGCTTTGTCACTGCCTTTCGGATACCTGCTTACTAGTTTAACGCAGAGCTTCGCAAAAGCTGGTGGACGACTCTGGAGATGACTAATCATTACTCCCAGGCCAAACGGCGAACCAGTTTGCTGAACTACTTCTTGCGGATCGTCAGTGTAGAGCAAAATCCGGATGGTCGGTTTCTCAGAGTCGGGGAGGTTATGGAGAGTGCAAGAAATAGAAGTTTCTGCATCGTTTGGAGAATCTTCAGGCATGCGCGGCCTCCCGATCGCGCCACAGACGGGCGCGTCAATCATTCGGGTTAGTAAAAATGACTCTTGAGTTGTTCAGACTGCAGCATCGATCGTCTGGGCGATCAATACCGCAGCCGTACTCTATGAAGAGGAAAAAGAAAATATATCAACGAGCCAACGAGCGGCGAACTATAGCACAACCAACGTAAGGTTTGGTGTTGGTCCTGTTTTTTTGCCTCGCGAACGATAAACTGCTCCCATTCCGCCACCACCCGCATACTCATCTAAACGATATTTCTCGGCGAGCGTAGTTCCCACTAACCTGTATGGATCTTGTCTGCGGGATGGAACTTCTGTTGGTATGCGTGAGTTGGTCATAGAGGTCCTTAACCAGTTTGAGGCAAGAAAAAACGCGCCGCAGGAACGCTCAAAACTTTATACTTCTTTCATGCCCGTTCACGAATTCGATCTGGCTATACTCCTGCGCAACCTCGACGACGACGCTTTCCTGGCGGAGGCGTTGCTGTTTCCGGAGGTCTCGCGGTTTGGCGACGATCCGGAGAAGTTGAGACGAGCGGTCATCAAGAATGCGGTTCGCATTATTGAAGCTGAGGCCCTGCCGCGAGTTTGGACACGTCTGAAACCCGCTGACTTCGAAACCTTTGAAATCAACCTCGTGCTCGATCCACCCGAGAAGCGTGTGACCTGGCGCGAACCGATCGATCTCAGACTCGATGTCCTGCGCTGGAATCAAGGCGAGGCCGCGCACGTCGCCCTCATACCTGCACTCGGAATCGAAGTATTGAGCACGAAGCTAACTGACTTGCAGCCGAATGTCGACCAGACCTCGATGCTGCAACGACACGTGCGCGCCGAACTGCAACGTCGCGGCGCGCTGGCGAATCTTCTCAGCCTGATGTTGCTAAATCGCACCCGTGGGTTAACCGTGACCAAAGCCTTCTTTCAGGCAGACGTTCGCAGCCCAAAGCAAGTGATGGCCAGCGCCGGCAAGCAAAAGGACAAGAAATCGACGCTCGAACAGACCGCAGTTGACCTCACCACGCAGAAACTCAGTCCGGCGTTCGAAGTCGACCAAGTAGTTGAAAACCTCGCTGAAGCTCTGGTCGGACACTCGGCGTCGAGCGTGTTGCTGGTCGGTAAATCCGGGGTTGGAAAGACCGCTCTGGTCCATGAGCTCGTACGCCGCCGGGCGCGGTTCGGTTTGGCGACAACTCCGTTCTGGTCCACCAGTGGTTCACGCCTGGTTGCGGGCATGACCGGCTACGGAATGTGGCAGGAGCGTTGTGACGCACTTTGGCAGGAAGCGGAGAAAACGAACGCGATCGTGCATTTTGGAAACCTCGTCGAACTGGTAGACACGGGAAAGAGTGAACACAACACGCAAGGGTTGGCGAGTTTCTTTCGGCAGCGTTTTGCACGCCGCCAGGCACTCGCGATTGTCGAGTGCACGCCCGAGCAATTGTCAGTGGTGGAGCGTGAAGATCCCGGCACGCTGAAGGTCCTTCGTCAACTGATGATCGAGGAGCCTTCGGTAGAAGCCGGACGTAAGATCTTGAAACATTTCGCGAGCGAGTTTCCACGCGAACAGACGAGCACTAAAAATAAAAAGCGGCGACAGCAGCAAACGCGTCACCCTGTGTCGCCAATCACCGATCCGGCGCTCGAGTTGCTCGATCAGTTGCATCGTCGTTTTGCCGGCTACTCAGCGTATCCCAGTCGACCACTACGTTTTCTCCGCGGTTTACTGCAGAGTCACCAGTCAGACCAGACTGGCAACAGTGAAGTAATCACCGTCTTTGCCGCCGAGACAGGACTGCCGCTGTTCCTACTCGACGATCGAGTGCTCTTCGATACTGACAACACCGCGAAGTGGTTTGAAGAGCGCGTCATCGGACAATCTGCTGCGGTCCGTTTGATTGTGGATCTGCTCGCCACGGTGAAGGCCGGACTCACCCGCCCGCGCCGTCCGATTGCATCACTCTTGTTTGCTGGTCCAACCGGTGTCGGTAAGACCGAGATGGCGAAGTCACTCGCTCGCTTCTTTTTTGGCGACGAAAACCGAATGGCGCGTTTTGATATGAGCGAATACGCGGATGCGCTGGCTGTAACTCACCTCGTTGGCGGCGTCACCGGTAATGAAGGCACGCTCACGGCGCGCATACGCGAGCAACCATTCAGCGTCGTTCTGTTTGATGAGTTTGAGAAAGCACATCATTCGTTCTTCGACTTGCTGTTACAAACACTCGGCGATGGGCGCATGACTGATGGCCGTGGACGAGTTGCAGACTTCACTAACTCAATCGTGGTGATGACTTCAAATTTGGGTGCGGCGAAGTTTCGACGTCCGCGCGCAGGTTTCGATGCCGGCGATCAGGGCCTGAGTGATTCTGATCGCGCGGCGCAGAGACACTTCACTCGAGCCGTTCGGGAGTTTCTGCGTCCGGAGATCTTCAATCGCATCGATCACATCGTGCCGTTTCTTCCGCTTGACCGGAAAACAGTCGAGCAGATTGCCGTGCGAGAGTTGAAGCTGGTCGAGCAACGCGATGGATTGCTGCGACGCGGTGTCGCATTGCGCACTTCGCCGCAAGCGCTTGAAGTGTTGGCCCGTCGTGGTTATGACGCGCATTACGGCGCTCGCCCGCTGAAGCGTTTGATCGAACGTGAGCTACTCCTGCCGCTTTCAGTCGAGCTCAACCGCCGGCCCACAGAAGGCAAGCGAGCAACACTGACGGCGAACGTGGATGTGAAGTCTGGACGTCTTGCAGTTGAGATACGTGAGGAAAGTAAATCAAATCGTGACGATTTGAGTCTGGTGGCAAGAGTCGATCGTCTCGGTGAGCTACGCCGGCGCATCGTGCGGCTGGGACGAAGTTCGGCGGTTATTGAGTTGCAAAACACAATCTGGCGATTGCACGAGCTCGAGCGACGGATCAAGAAAGCAGCGCGTCGTGCGAAGGTAAAGGATAAGAGCGTTAAGGTCAGGTTTACGGTGGTGAATCCGAAAGAGTCTGCGGTGCTGGCTTTACTGCCACAGTATCAACGGAAGATGGCTGCGCTCAGCGAGCTCGCATCGAAGAGCGCGAACGCTGAAGATGAGGCGCTGCTCATGTTGTATAGCGGTGAGCTCGTTCAGTCGGCAGCCGAGCAGACTCGCATCATCGAGGAAATCGAAACGGGTTTACAAACGTTACTGCGGCAACTACTCGATCTACGGTTCGCACATCCGCATCGTGTGACGATGGCGATTTATAGTGAGAACAAAGACGCGCTTTTTGAACTGGCGCGGGCCTACTACAAGACCGCCCTGGGTATGCAAATGCAGGTGACGGTGTCGTACTACACGTCGACTCTGCCGGCAGAGTTGCTGGATAGCCGTGGGAATCTAAAAAAGAGAGATGAAGATGAAGAACCGAAGGTGTTCGATCTGTTCGGCGGAAAGGTACTGCGCGAGGAAACGAATAAACCGGCGGAGGTTTTCTCGCGCAAGCCGGCTGCGTGCAATGGAATTGTTTTCAGGCTGGACGGCGAGAGTGCGTTCGCAATGTGGGCGCTTGAGTACGGGCTGCATAATTTCGTTGAAGGCAAAACAAGCAATCCCGTCTTTGTTCATACTAGTGATGTGGTGAACGACTATCGCCCGCCGCCGTCTCTGGCACGGCGCGGTGCGGTTCAGCCTGCGAATGTTGGTGCGTGTCGCCGTACATACAAACGCAGCGAGATGTATGTAGAGGATCATTCGCTGGCGACGCGGCTGAACTGGCGTATGAATTTGCCGGCCGTGCTCGCCTACTTCCTGGACCAGCAACTGCAACGTGCAGCCGAAAAACTGATAGACGAATGAACGCGTTGAAAAAGAACAAGTCAGGAAGAGGGGCTTGCCCCCGCCGTTGCTTGGATTGGACAAGCGGGGGCAAGCCCCTCTTCCTGACTTGTTCTTTCAACGGTGCTTATTGACCTTTAGATGAACGTTAGAGTTCCGATTTATGTTGAGGAGCGGAAGCCGGAGGTGGCCGGGCTGCAGCACGTGCGCCCTGTAAGTCTGTGTCCGCTCTTCTTCCCACGCCCAATCGAACAAGACGTGAGCTTGCAGCGTGGAACGGCACGACTCACGAACGCATTACGTGAAGAGTTAAGTCAGCTCGCACGCTTTGCACGTCACGAGGAGTTGGCAGCTTATAGTTTCTATCCACCACTGGAAGAAACAATGCTGGAGTTTCCGGTGGAAGTCGCCAAAAAGCGCTTTCAATTACGTCATCTATTCGTAATCCTCTCGGCATTCGATCGTCGTTTCGCATGGACTCCCAGCGTGCCGGAAGTCTGGGTGGAAATCGCCCGCGGCGAAACCATTCGCGACAGAGTCCAGGAAGCAATCACCGAATACTTTCGTCTGCTCGCGCGACGTTTTGGAAATGAAGCTGTCCGGCCTGACATAAACAATGTCCACGGGAAGGCATGGATTACATCCATCGAAGTGTCAATCGACATTCCCAGCATGTACACACCAACAGTGGAAACTTTCTTCGCCGCAATTGGTGAAGTGCAGGAAGTGGCCGGCGCAGCCGAATTAGTACGCGTTGGCCGTTCACTCAATTCACTCTATCCGGATGATCTGGACCACGCGATCAATCGTGAAGCCGAAGTAAATGAACTCTCGACTTTGCTGAGCGAAAGCGATCAGCGTCCCGTGCTGGTTATCGGCAAACGATTGGTAGGAAAAACTGCGGTCATCCACGAGTTTGTTCGTCGTCGTATGGACCGTCGTAGAACATCCGAACTAACGATGCATATCGCGAGCATCGCCGACCTGAGCGGTGACGTCTGGTTAGTCTCGCCGCAGCGACTGATATCGGGAATGTCTTATCTGGGCCAATGGGAAGGTCGTTTGCTCGCGATTCTCAAAGAGAGCCAGCGCAAACATCACACGTTGTATTTTGACGACGTGATTGGTTTGTTCTATGCGGGTCGTACGAGCTCGTCGAACCTGAATGTTGCGCACGTGCTTAAACCCTATCTCGAACGTCGCGACGTGCGCGTGATTGCAGAGTCGACTCCGGAGGCATTTCGCGTGCTTCAGGAACTCGATCGCAGTTTTGCGGATCTTTTTCAGGTGGTGCGCATCGAAGAGCCAAATGAAGCAAGGAATCTGCACACATTGCTCGGCTCGCGGCGCACGCTCGAGCGACAGCACGATACGCGCTTTCACCCGGACGTCCTGCCCACGGTGATCGATCTGACGCGACGCTATGTTTCTGACGCGGCGTTTCCAGGCAAAGCGGCGCGTCTGCTTCAGTCGTTGGCGACAAAACACAAGCTCGGAGAAGTAACGCGCGCCGCCGCGCTGGAAGAGTTTTCTGCGCGAAGCGGTCTCAGCCTTAACTTTCTCGACGATCGATCTGAGCTCGATTACGCCCACGTGATCGAAGCGCTCAGTACGGAAGTAATCGGTCAAAAGGCCGCCGTGACTGCGTGCGCCGATGCCGTAACGATCGCGAAAGCTCGATTGAACGATAGCATCCGACCGATAGCTTCGTTCCTGTTCTTAGGGCCGACAGGTGTAGGCAAGACGCAGTGTGCCAAAGCACTCGCAAACTACTTGTTCGGGGATCGCGAGCGACTCATTCGATTCGACATGAATGAGTTTGCCAGTTACTACTCGGTCGCACGGCTCACTGGAACTCTCGATGCACCGGAAGGATTATTGACGAGCGCTGTACGACGTTCGCCATTTGCTGTATTGCTCTTCGACGAAATCGAGAAAGCGCATCCGGCCGTGTTTGATCTTCTGCTTGGTGTGATGGGCGATGGGCGTCTGACAGACGCGCGTGGTCAACTAGTGGATTTCTCGAACACCATCATCATTCTGACTTCGAACCTTGGTGCGCGGGAAGCGGCGAGCGATGTCGGGTTTCGACAGACGAACAGAAGTGACGCATCAGTTTATCGTCTCGCGGCCGAGAAGTTCTTCAAGCCCGAGTTCTTCAATCGTCTCAGCCGCGTTGTGCCGTTCGAGCGTTTGAGTCGCGAGGACGTGCACAAGATTGCGAACCGGTTGATTGAAGATGTTTTGAATCGCGAGGGGTTGGTCCGTCGTGGGGTGAAGCTGGTGGTTGAAACTGGCGCACTGAATCTGTTGGTTGAAGCCGGTTATCATCCGCAACTCGGCGCCCGCGCTCTGAAACGAACGCTTGAACGTCAGGTTACCGCTCCGATTGCGGCGCGCCTGTCTGGGACTCCCGCCGATCAACCGTTGATTGTTTTCATAAACGACGATCGGGGAAGGATTAAAGTTGATGCTTGCACATTAACTGTCGTCGAGACTCGCGCACACGGCCTTCCGCTCTCGGATAACGCAGAGTTTCTCGACCGCATTGAGGATGTGCTGATTCGCGTCGAGGATCTCGCAGATCGTTTATATCCTGCGGGTGAGATTTTGCTGGGTGACGGTGAGTCGTCGATGGCGCAAATGCAGCGGATTAATCTCCGACAGCAACTGCGACGAGTGTCAAGGATGCTCGATCGTGCGGATGAAAGACGCGCCAAGCCAATCGATACATCAAGACCCACTGTCAGTCGTTCAAGGCGAACCGCTGACAAGGGATATCAACGCCGGTTGGCGAAAGTTGTTGCTTCGATGAGCTTTGATAATCAGCTATTTGCTCGCGATCTGCACCAGCTTCTCACTGACCTACCGGCTCAAAGTGAGACCTTTGGCGACAACATCGACGACTACCTCGTCGACTTACTTAACGAGACCTCTCTGCTGAATGCTTTATCAACGATCGGCGATGGCAATGTTACTCAGACACTGATAAGAGTCGTATCGCTGGATGCTACTGGACGAACAGCGTGTTTACAGTTGCGCGATGTCTACCGCACGCTGTTTGAAAAGGAATTCAACTGCAAAGTAATCAAGATCTCGAATGAAACGGATGCCGGCAGGCAAACACATATGCATGTCGCAACACTCCTGCTGGAAGGTCCGCTTGCTACACTGCTGGCTCCACTCGAGGTGGGAACGCACTTGTTCGTTTCCAACAGCCAAACTTACCAACCGGTTGTCGTAACGGTTGGTCCTGCGCGTCAGGAACAGTTTGAGAGTTTGCCTCCCGTACTCCGCATTTACGCGGAACCGGAAGCCACACTTGATCTTCGGACGCAGTTACTATCGATCGGCAAAATGGGAAGCGCCGAGCTCCGCGCATTCATCCTCGCCGCGCTCCCAACGCCACACGAGTTTAATTAATATACTTCTCTGTGCAACCTCTGCGTTCTCTGTGTCTCTGTGGTTGTTTTTACTAAGCATATATAAACCACAGAGACACAGAGAACGCAGAGGTCGCACAGAGAAGACTTGAATAGAGCTTATGCATCGATTTCCTGTCTTAATTTGGGAAGACTTCACGGGTCGCTACTCGGCGCGTTTGATTGACGATGAGGAGGATCCGACGATGCCACTGGCCGGTTTTGGTCGGACGGCGCGTGAAGCGTTGGCCCAGCTTAAGGAGTATCTCACCTGGTCTTTCGACCAGGCGCCGTGGCGCACCGTTCCGGACTTTCTCGATCCGCAGCTTGTGGAATTCAGAGTCGAGGTGCGTCCTGAGTACATACTTAAAGGTCGAGTGTACCCGTGCGATGAATCTTTTCCGCTTCGTGTTGCGTGTGTGCATGGACGCCAACAGAGCGGCATGCTTGTCTGCGCCCTGCCGATGCTCGGTGTGCAGTTTTACTATTACGAAGCGAACTCGTTGCGTGGCCTCGTGACGACCTACACGCAAGAGTGGTTAAAAAATTCTACTCCTCAACAACTCAGACGTTTTCTGAACCCCAAAAGCGTTCGCCTGGAGGAGCTTGCCATAAAAGGTGGTAAGCCTTCCGCTGCGATGTTTACCACGCCTGACATACAAAACCTAAAGCTTGTTGCAACTCCCCTCGGCTCAGACGAAATGCGAAGGAGTTTTTCGCGCGCGTTTGGTCGAGAGCGAATTGTTTCAGAGCTCGTTCAGTTGCTGCAACGCGATCGAGCAAACGTGCTGCTTGTGGGCGAGTCAGGTGTGGGTAAGACGTCGATACTCGTCGATGCAGTGCGGATAGTAGAACGTGAAGCGCGTTCAAGTGATAACGAAAACGAGGCACAGGCAAAGCTGCCCCGCTTTTGGACTTCAAGCGCTGCCCGACTCATTGCGGGCATGAAATACCTGGGCCAGTGGGAAGAACGTTGTGAGCGCGTGATTGAAGAACTGGCGCGCATCGACGGAGTCATCGCGTTCGAAGATCTCCTGGAGCTGGTCCACACCGGCGGAGCGACTACCAACAGCATCGCCTCATTTTTCCAGCCATTTCTCGAACGAGCTGAAATGCGAATCGTCAGTGAAACAACGCCGGCGGGACTCGACGCTTGTCGTCGACTGTTGCCTGGATTTGTCGACGCGTTTCGAATTCTGCGAGTTCCTGATTTCACGCAAACCGAAGCCCTCTCGGCCTTGCATGCATACTGCACAAACATCGAGCGAAACAGTCCGGTGCGCACAAAGAGCGACGATCGCAACCTCATTTATCGACTATTCCGCCGGTTTCTGCCCTACGAAGCGTTTCCCGGAAAGACGGTCAACTTTGCTGCGAGGCTTTACGAACGCGCGAAATCAGATCGCGCTACCGACATTGCCAGCGACCGCATCATTGCTGCGTTTGTTAAAGCCACGGGATTGCCGGAACTGTTCTTACGCGACGAGGTCTCGTTGGAAGAACGCGATCTACAAGCCTTTTTTGAACATGAAGTGGTTGGTCAAAGCGAGGCTTGCCGTGCAGCAACCAGTGCAGTGTTGACGTTCAAGGCAGGATTGAACGATCCAGCGAGACCGATCAGCGTTTTGCTATTCACTGGTCCAACTGGTGTTGGCAAGACCGAGCTCTCGCGATCATTGGCACGCTTTCTTTTCGGTGCAGCGGAAGACTCTGAGCGATTCATACGGCTGGACATGAGCGAATACTCTCTGCCGGGCAGCGCCGAACGCTTAGTTGCCGGACCATGGGGCGAACCGAGCGAGTTTATCAATCAGATGCGCCGGCAACCTTTCGCCGTCGTTCTGTTTGACGAGATCGAAAAAGCGGAGGAAGGAGTTTTTGATCTGTTGCTCAGCGTGTTTGACGAGGGCCGTCTAACCGATCGATTCGGACGCACCACATATTTTCAAAGCGCCGTCTTAATCATGACTTCAAACCTGGGCGCGGTCGCATCGGAAACGCCGGGATTCGGAGCGGGTGAAATCGCTTCATCGACTTACCACCGCGCCGCGCAAACATTCTTTCGGCCCGAATTTTACAATCGCATCGACGCGGTCCTGAGTTTCAGTGCGCTCGACAAGGAAAACGTCCGCCGCATAGCGATCAAGGAGCTAAATGCCCTCAACTCGCGTGAAGGAATGTTGAAGAGAAGCATCAGACTTGTTTGGACCGATCGCGTCGTGGACCACGTGGCCCAAGCAGGATTTGATTCTCGCTTAGGTGCGCGCCCATTGCAGAGAGTTATCGAAAGGGAAATCGTCACCCCGCTGGCGCTCCATCTCAACCGCAACCCACAACTACGAGACACAGAGATTACGGTTGACGCTGAAGAGAATCGAGTGATCGTGATGCCCTAAATCTTTGCGTTCCTCTACGTATCTCTGCGTCTTTGCGTTAAAGGCTATTTTCCGCGCAGAGAGCAAAAGATACGCATACGGAAAAGGGCGGGACCGGTTATTTTCGATCCCGCCCTTCGATTCGAATTAGTCAGCGTTGTTAGTAACCGCGGTATCCGTCACTGTAGCCATTCACAAAACCCTGTCGGAAATACTGCTGGTACAGCGCTCTGCTACCCAGGCGCGAACTGTAGTCCGTGTTCGCATTGCGATAGTCTTCCTCGTCGCGATACTCGAAGCGGTCGCCTCTTGAACGGTCCTTACGTCCTTCCTTGATGCCTTCGTTGTAGCCTGCATTCAACGCAGTCTGGCGAAGCTGAAAAGAACCACCGTATCCATAGCGATCGTCATAACGACCATCATTACGATAATCGCGATTACGACGTCGTTGCTCGCGTTCATATTCGCGTTGGCGCCTAATCTGTTCTCGTTGCTGTTGGCGCTGCCAGTTTGGATCCTGCCACTGGCCCTTGGCTTCGGAGCCTGGCATCATTCCGATACCTAGAAGGAGAGATAAACCAAAAACACCTCCGAGCACTTTTTTCGTTAGCAAACTAGTTTTCATAACGTTCTCCTTTTGCCGTGACCTCATGCGGGTTCCTTTAGCAATCACGGTGCCGCAAGCGCGAAATGGTCCAAGTGTGAAATTTCGGTCGAAATTCATTGCGGGTTTATTACGATTGCTCCGCTTGAAGAGGGAAACTAACGATTTCGTTAGCGAATACACCAGATCGCAGATGACCGCAGTCACCAATGCGAACGTCGATGAATGCAATGTTAACGAACGCTCAGCTTCGCCTTAAAGTCCAACAACATTTTAGGGATCGGGTCAGTACAGGGAGCGGTAGCGACCTGGTCAGTGATCAGCATGCGACATTCGTAACGATTCTTGAGTTCCATGGTTTGACCAGGTCGCTACGCTCCCTGTACTGACCCGATCCAAGCGCGACTCGTACTTTTGAGGCAAAGCGTAAACATCCCGAGAGTGACAACTTTTTACAATTCGGGTACGAACGAGTGGCAACTTTTCTGTAGAATCCCGGTATGCTCTCGCTCCGTACGTTCCGAGATGCAATCAGCAAACTGTCGCTGCGAAAAAAGCTGACGATACTGATCTCAGTAGGCGTCTTACTTCCGCTCCTCGCGTTGACCTATTTGCAATATCGATCGCTCACAGAACTTCAGACCAAAACCAAAGGCGCTTTCAAGGACAACCTTCGACAGGGATTACCCTTTGTAGAGCAGCAAATGAAACAACGCCTGGAGGACATCGGCGCTCAAACCTTGAATCCGATCGGCAGCACGCACTTTTCCTCCGCGGAAGAGCTCGAAAAATATTTCACCGGGACAAAGCGTTCGCATCCTGAAATCGAAGAAATTTTCGCTTTCTCTAAGTCGCGCGATCAACAAAAAGTAACTACGGACATTATGTTTTTGTTCGACCGAGCGCAGCTGGCCCAAAATTTTCTTGACGGTAATCGCAAGTATTTATTCGGTCCGAGCACTGTTCGGGGAGCATACCTATTTTATCCGTTGCCGGATAAGAGCGGTTTTGCGGGTGTCTTATTGAGCGAAGATTTTGTCCGCGATGACTTGCTGGCCGGCAGTATAAATAATGTCTCGAAGATATATCACGGAAACACTGCGGTTGCATCAGCACTGGTGATTACCATCAGCGACGAGAACGGCCAGATACTTTACTCAAACGCGGCGGGTCAAAACCAATACTTTCTTGAGAGCAACTTTGATCGTCCGTTCGCCAATTGGAAAGCAAGAGTCGGCCTGAAGAATACAGATATCGATGAGCTCGCGCGCAACAGTTTTCTGCATAGTGCCGGTGCCACTCTTCTCGTTCTAGTCTTTTTACTTTTCGGTATGGCCCTTACCATACGCGCCACCGACCGCGAAGCACGTCTGGCCCAGGCGAAATCGAATTTCGTCTCAAATGTTTCGCATGAGCTAAAGACACCGCTCTCGTTACTCAGCCTGTTTTCTGAAATCCTCGAACTGGGTCGCGTTAACAGTGAAGAGAAGAAGACGGAGTACTACCGGATCATCCGGCACGAGAGTCTGCGTTTGAACAAGATGATTGATAACATTCTCGACTTCTCGAAGATCGAGGCCGGACGAAAAACGTATGTATTCGCCGACGGCGACCTGGCAGAGGTGATTGACCACGTGCTTTCGAGCTATCGTTATCAAATCATCAATTCCGGATTTGACGTTCAAACAAACATACAACCTGATCTGCCGCCCGTCTCAATTGATCGCGATGCGATGGAGCAGGCTATCTCAAATCTGCTTGATAATGCGATTAAGTATTCGCGCGACGTGAAGCAGCTTTCGATCACGGCCGTAAGGCGCGGATCTAATCTGTTAGTCGAAATAGCTGATCGAGGCATTGGAATCCCGCGTGCTGAACAGGCAAGGGTTTTCGAGAAGTTTTACCGTGTGGGCAACGGGCTGGTCCATGATGTTAAGGGCAGCGGTCTGGGCTTGTCTCTGGTGAAGCACATTGTCGAAGCTCATAACGGAACCCTCTCGGTCGAGAGTGAAGTCGGGAAGGGAAGTCGTTTTACGATTCTGCTGCCGCTGGTCCGATCATAGGAGAAACACAAGTTGGCCAAAGTTCTAATCATCGAAGACGAACCCAACATGGTTCTCGGGTTAAAAGATAGTTGTGAGTATGAAGGCTACGACGTTGCGGTGGCGCGCAATGGGAAGGAAGGATTAGAGAAGGTCTCGACTGAAAAGCCCGACATCATTCTGCTCGACGTGATGTTGCCCGTGATGAGCGGAATCGATGTGTGTCGCACCTTGCGCACACGCGGGATCGAAACTCCGATTCTTATGCTGACTGCCCGGAGTCAGGAAATCGACAAGGTAATCGGCCTGGAAGTAGGCGCAGATGATTACGTGACGAAACCGTTTAGCATCAAGGAACTGCTTGCGCGCATCCGGGCACATTTGCGCAGGGCTTCAAAGCAAGTCGTCGATCTCGAGAGTTTTACTTTTGGCGACGTGGAGTTGAATTTTAAGAAGTACGCGGCGCGCAAGGGCGGGCAGGCTTTAGAGCTTTCAGCGCGCGAGTTTGAGATCTTGCGCTACCTCATCCGGCGTCGAGGTGAAATCGTCACACGCGATCAGTTGCTCGACGAAGTTTGGGGTTATCGTAGCACTCCGGTTACACGCACGGTTGATAACCATATCGCCAGGCTGCGACAGAAGATCGAACAAGACCCGTCAGAGCCTCAGCACATTATTACCGTTCACCGGATCGGATATCGCTTCGTCGAGTGATACAACTTTTTACAATCTAGTTACAGTCTGTGGAGACTCTGCCGTTCAAAGTCTGTAGGTTCTTGTTAAGGAGAACTTCCAATTGAAAGACAACGTCCCGTTGACTGTCGCGTCTCTGCTCTCGATCCTTTTCCTTACGTTTCACCTGGCGGACGACATCGTCCGCGGCTATGAAAAGGGAGGGCTCTCAAACCTCATCGCTGTGCCCATCGTTGTTCTCTGGTTATACGGAACCACCGTGCTTAACGGAAGGCGATCGGGATTCATCATCAATCTACTTCTGTCGCTCTTTGCGTTGTTCGTTCCTTACATACACATGAAGGGAAAGGGCGTCGGCCTCGCCAGCAGGGTCGCCGGTTCCAGCGGAGCATTCTTCTTCGTGTGGACGCTGCTCGCAATCAGCGTGACCGCGCTTTTCTCCATCGTCCTTTCGGTGCGCGGACTGTGGCGTCTGCGGCGTTCAAGACTAGACGCTTAAGACACCGCGGAATCCGCGAGCGGCGTAGTAAGAGTCTGCGCCGTTGTGATAGAGGAAGACCTGGTTGTAGCGACGATCGCAGAAGAGGGCGCCGCCGAGTTTTCTGATGTCGGAAGGGGTCTTAACCCAGCTCGATGTTTTCAGATCGAAGTTTCCGAGTTTCTGGAGTTCCCGGTATTGTTCTTCCGTTAACAGTTCAATGCCCATCGCGGTGGCCATATCAACAGCGCTGTCTTTGGGTTTATGTTCTTTCCTTGCCTCGAGCGCTTCACGATCGTAGCAAATGCTTCTTCGTTCCTTCGGACTCTCGACTGAGCAATCATAAAAACTGTATTCGCCCGACTTTTTATCAAACGCGACAACATCCGGTTCACCGCCCGTTCGTTCCATTTCGTTGAGTGACCAGAGTTTTTCAGGATTCGCTTCGAGCTTTGCTTGTACCTTGGACCAATCAAGACCTTTGTGGCGGTTCATGTTCTTTTCAAAACGGGTTTGCAGTGTGGTGAGTAGTTCTTCACATTGTTTTGCTGACAACTGTCTTTTAGTCTTGTTCATATCTTCATATTACCTCTGCGAATTAACTGTAGGGGTGGCCCT
>DATFDT010000332.1:0-3840 GCA_035251975.1 Pyrinomonadaceae bacterium
GCCCCTCTTCCTGACTTGTTCTTTTCTATAAGGTCTATAATCCCATAGGATCTATTTTGTGACTTTTGAGCCTTTTTGTGGCTAGTGCTCTATTGCGGCACCAGGCGCAAAATCCGATCATCATCCTGCGCCGGCCTTCCGCGACCGTCGCGGTTTGAGGTCGAGAAGTATAAGAAGCCGTCCGGCCCTTCAGCGACCTCGCGAATGCGACCGAAGTTCTGCAAAAGATTTTCCTGGCTCACCACGCGTCTGCCATCCAGCACCACACGAATCACCCTTTCCCCACGCAGACATCCGAAGAAAAAGTTTCCCTTGAACTGTGGAAAGACTGACCCGCGATAAAACGCGCCGCTCGCCGGCGCACATGCAGGCGTGTACTCAAGCAAAGGCGACTCAAGTCCCGCCGCGGTCTGAGTGTGATGAATAGTGGGCCAGCCGTAGTTCTTTCCCTTCTCGACAATGTTGACTTCGTCTCCTCCTTCAGGACCATCAAATCCGCTTGGTCCATGCTCGGTCTGAAACATGAGGTTCGAACCCGGCTGGAAATCCAACCCCTGCGCATTGCGATGACCAAGCGACCAGATCTCGGGCCGTGCGTTCTGCCGTCCCACGAAAGGATTGTCCTGCGGCACCGTGCCGTCGTCGTTCAGACGAAGCGTCTTGCCGGCTAACGAGTCGAGCTGTTGGGCCAGCTCGCGGCGCGTGGCGTCGCCGGTAGTTACGTACAACTTTCCGTCCGATCCGAAACGTATACGACAGCCGGCATGAGCGCGTGCCGCAGGCAGATCTTCGATGATCACTTTGCGATCCACCAGACCCTCGGGCGCTTCACGATAGCGCACAACACGCACACGCAAGCCGCGACTCGTATACGCATAAGAAAGATAAACAAAGTGGTTACTGCTGAACTGCGGATGTAGCGCAACACTCATCAGACCAGCCTCACCAGCGCTCTCTACGTCCGTCAGCACCAGCAGCGGCTTCGGATTCAGCGTTCCCTTCTCCATCACGCGCACACGCCCGGGACGCTCGGTGAAGATCATACGACCGTCAGGCGCCCAGACGATGGACCATGGGACTTCCAATCCGCCGGCCACTTTTTCGATTTTGAAGCTGACGTTTGACTGTGGCGATGTTTGTACTTCTCCTGCCCCTGCCCCCCGTCCGGCCGGCGGCTGGCTACAACCAACCCCTAGCGCCACGAGGAGCGCGATCACTGTGTATGTTTTCATCTGTGTTCTTTGTACTTTGTTCTTTGTACTTTGTTCGTGATGTTGACGGCGCTCAAGTACAAAGCACAAAGTACTAAGTACAAAGCACCAACACGATTCAGAGGGGGCTAATGTTGAATGTATTCGTGGAGCAGTTTAATCTCGTCGCCCTGTTCACCTACTTCCACGCGGAGCAGATCGCGCATCGAGAGCATTCCTACCCAACGATCGCCGTCGACAACGGGGAGATGTCGAGTGCCAATCAACTCCATGCGTTCGAGGGCCTGGTGCGGTGTTTCATCGCACTGGATCACGGCCCGCAACTCGCTGGTCACGTCGCCAACTCTAACCACGTTGGGATCGCGTTTGGCGACGACGACGCGATTCAGAACGTCGCGCTCGGAAAAGACGCCGAGTAGTTTGCCGCCGTCGTCGATCACACAGACGGCGCCAATGTTTCTCTCGGCCATGAACTCGGCTGCTTCCTGCACGGTAGCGTCGGCCCTGGTCGAGTAAGGCTCACGGTTGCGAATCACGTCTCGGATCAGCATCGCTCTTGCCTCCTGATTTGTTGGCTGAGGGTGCAGGTATTATTAACCACGAAGGCACAAAGACACAAAGAAAATTTAGCCGAACAAACTGGGCTGTGCGCTGGGACGGCGAAAGGTGGTGCCCGCGGGGGTTTGGTGGGTGCGTTTTTTGTTGAAGCCGAGGCGCTCGCAGTGGATCTTGAAGAGACGTTCAGTTGCTTCCCAATATTGGCCTTTGCCGCGCATGCGCTCCCCGAAGACGCTGGAGTTGAGTTTCCCGTCGCGGGCTTCGCGGATTCTGTTTAGGACGCGGTCGGCTTTGGTCGGCAACTTCTCGCGCAGTCGCTCTTCGAAATAAGGGGCAACGTTGCCGGGCAGGCGCAGCATGTTGATGAAGGCATACTCTGCCCCAACTTCTTTCGCACGCTTCAGCAGTACCGGAATGTCTGTTGATAGTCCTGGAATAACCGGAGCTATGCCGATGCCTACTCTTATCCCTGCCGTCGCGAGTGCCTCCATCGCATGAAACCTCGCTTCGGGCAACGGCGCGAAAGGCTCCACTGCCCGTGCTACTTCAACGTCAGTGAAAGGTATCGTAAAGAACACGCCGAGACTCGCATTGCGCGCGAGATCCTGAAGCACGTCGATGTCTCGGCGAACCAGGGCCGACTTCGTGATCACGCCAACCGGCTGCCGAAACTCAGCGCAGACTTCCAAACAACGTCGCGTCAGTTTGTAATTAGCTTCGAGTGGGATGTACGGATCCGACGTGAATGAGAAAACGATCTCCGCGCCCTTCCACGAAGGCTTCATCAATTCTTTGCGCAACAACTCCGGCGCGTTCACCTTTGCGATGATCTTGCGATCGAAATCAGTGCCCGCGCCGTAGCCGAGATACTCGTGTGTCGGGCGACTGAAACAATAAGTGCAACCGTGTATGCAGCCGCGATAACAATTGACGGTGTAGTCGAAACCGACGTCGGGACTGTTGTTGTGCGTGATGATGTGGCGTGTCTCAGTCTCTTCAAATACTTCGAGCGTCGCCTCAGGAGGCTCGCCAATCCACTCAACTGAGTGCGTCAACCACGGATTTGGAGGGTTCTCTACGTAGTGCATAAAAACCATTTGAACTAAGAAATAATTTGTGCCTTCGTGCGGCTTTGCCCGAAAAGCCTGATCGGACTGCTTCTCTGTGCAATCTTTGTGTCCTCTGTGCCTCTGTGGTTAAGAAATCATTCGTAAAAAACAACCACAGAGACACATCAGAGGACACAGAGGTTGCACAGAGAAATCAGACTTTTCGGGCAAAGTGCCTTCGTACCTTGGTGGTTAATCCTACTCAGTCACACTCACCGCCATCGACTCGATCGCGGCGAAAGAAAGAAAAACTTGTTGCCCGGGCGCGCCTGATGTTTCGATGAGGCACACGTAGTCGTTCGTGATCTCCGATATGCGCCCCGTGTAGATTCCGCCCGAGATGGTCTTTACGTCCACGACCTCGCCTTTAAAGCGGCGGAAAAGATTCTCAAGGTGCTGTCCCGGCATTCGTCACTCCGTTTCTCTCATTCATCCAGGTCACAAAAAAATAGCGGTACTTGTCCGGATCTTCCAACGTCACGAAACGCCCGCCCCACCCCTCGTCGACCGGCGGCAGAACATCCGCGCCGTTTGCAATCAACGTGTCGTAAAACTGATCCACATCTTCAACGCCGACGAAGAAGTGAACCCCACGTCCTCTTCGCAACATCGTTTCGAGATGCTGCGCGAGGGTGATCCTCAGTTCGCCCGCACGCAGCTTGGCCATCGGCGGCTCCGAGTCGTTATTGACCGACTCGACTTCCATACCCAACACACCTTTATAAAAAGCCAGCGACTCTTCCAGACTGTTGACCTCGAGAAACAGTAGATCCAAACCACTAATCATCTGAACCTCAAAGAGTCATCACCACATAGAGTCCATATCCGCCGCTAACAATCGCAAGCCAGAAGGCCGCCTCGCGCAGTCGCGTGTGCCCCTTGAAGGGGTTGGTCACCGGCAACGACGCGTCCACCGCAACCATCGCGCTGCGAGCCAGCAGCACGCCAAATCCGAGCACAAA
>DATFDT010000333.1:0-14098 GCA_035251975.1 Pyrinomonadaceae bacterium
ACCCGGTCGCTATCGCTCCCGGTACTGACCCGGTCCAAGTAGAGATCGAAAATTAAAGGGAGTGCTTATGATCTGTCCTGTTTGCGAGGGTGAATACGAACCCGGCATCACCGAGTGTCCCACCGACAACACGCCGCTGGTCGACAAAATAACTTCGCCCCATGACGAAAGCGAGGCGAGCTTTGTCTCGCTCCATAACTTCGGCTCACCTGCGGAAGCGGAGATGGTGAACGACATTCTCACGCAGAACGGAGTTCGCTCGGTGGTGAAGTCCGGAGGCGCTGACGCGTTCTCGCCGCTCTTGTCAGCGACCTGGGAAGGCGCGATGATCATGGTTGACGAGCGTGATGTGGATCGGGCGCGGGAAGTCTACCAGTCGTTCTTCGGCGCCGACACGACGCCGCTTACCGGTGGAACGACCGAGGACGATCTGGAAGATGAAGATGAAGAAGAGTAGTTTGCAATGTCTGACGATGCGATTGTAGTTTTTATGACGGCCGCGAATGGTGAGGAAGCGACGCGGCTCGCCGAGATGCTGGTTGGCGCTCACCTCGCGGCGTGCGTGCAGATCCTGCCGGAGATCGAATCGGTTTATCGCTGGCAGGGAAAGATTGAGCGAAGTTCAGAAGTGCTTTTGCTCGCGAAGACGACGCGCGGGAAGTTTGACGATCTCGAGAGGGAAGTGCGGGCGTTGCATTCGTACGACACCCCTGAGATCGTTGCTGTTCCTATCGTGATCGGGTCGGCGTCTTATCTCGAGTGGTTGAATCAAGCCGCTTCAAGTTGAGACTCTGATATCGTCTGATACCGGAACATCCAGCTCGGTGAGTGAGCTCTGGCTTCGCGTTACGATCTCAACCACCTCAGCGGGTGAGTCAGTGATATGAAAGATGTCCAGGTCCTGCTCGGAGATCTTCCCACCAGGTAACACCACTGCGCGCAGCCAATCAAGCAGTCCACTCCAGTAGTGACTCCCAAACAGCACGATCGGAAAGTTTCGAATCTTCCTCGTCTGGATTAGTGTGAGCGCTTCGAAGAGCTCGTCAAACGTACCAAACCCGCCCGGAAAGATCACGAACGCGAGGCTGTACTTAACAAACATCATCTTGCGCACGAAGAAGTATTTAAACGTGAGACTGAGTGTTTGATAAGCGTTTGGTTTCTGCTCGAACGGCAGCTCGATGTTGCAGCCGATCGAGAGTCCACCAGCGTCGAAAGCGCCACGATTCGCGGCTTCCATGATGCCTGGACCACCGCCCGTGATCACTGCGAAACCCTGCGTAGCGAGAAGTGCGCCGGTTTCCTGTGCGGCTTTGTAGTCGGGATCGTCAGGCCGTGTACGCGCGGAGCCGAAGATGGCGATGCCGCGGCTGAGTGTGGCCAGCTCGTCGAAGCCTTCGACAAACTCCCCCATGATGCGGAAGACGCGCCACGGATCTGTGTGTGTAAACTCGTCTGGGCGAGGACTCTCGAGTAGTTGTTCGTCCTGTGTTGTTCCGGGAAGTGCGCGGCTCGTCCCTTTTCGTTTCTTTTCCATCAGATGCCCATGATGTTGTAGCCGCAATCGACGTAGATGATCTCGCCGGTGATGCCTGAAGACATTGAGCTACAAAGGAAGACGGCGGTGTTTCCGACTTCGCGCGCTTCGACGTTGCGTCCCAGCGGTGCGCGTTCTGCGTGATGTTTGAGCATGGTGCTGAAATCAGAGACGCCGCGAGCGGAGAGCGTTTGGATTGGACCAGCACTGATCGCGTTGATGCGAATGTTTCGTGGGCCAAGATCCTTTGCGAGATAGCGCGTGCTGGCTTCGAGTGCGGCCTTTGCGACGCCCATCACGTTGTAGCCCGCGACGACTTTTTCAGCGCCGTAATACGACATCGAGACGATGCTGCCACCTTCCGTCATCAACGGCGCTGCGGCGCGTGCGAGTTGAGGTAAAGAGTAGGCGCTGATTTCGAGTGCGGTCAGAAATGCTTCGCGAGTGGTGTTCAGGTATTCACCGCCGAGCGCTTCGCGCGGTGCGAAGGCGATGCTGTGAATGAGGAAGTCGAGGCGACCAAACTGCTCGCCGACCTCTTGAAATGTTTTGTCGACTTCTTCCTGATTCGAGACGTCGCACGAGAGCAGCAACGAGCCGGGCATTGCGTCGTTCGTCAGGCTCTCGACGTTTTCCCTGAGGCGCTCGCCCTGGTAAGTAAAAGCGAGCTTCGCGCCTGCTTCGTGCAGCGCGAGGGCAGTGGCCCACGCGATGGAGCGCTTGTTTGCGACTCCAAAAATGATTCCTTTTTTGTCTTTAAGCATCGTTTTTATGCAGCCGCGCTTTCGGGCGCGTTCATCAGAGCTTTGTACTCTCCGCTTTCAACCCATTGCAGGATCTCCGCGACGCGCCACACCGGAAACGGGTGGCTCAGGCCCGAATTGATCACGTCAGCCCAGAAACGATCCAGCGCTTTCTCGTCGTAGTTCTTTTGAAAGTCGCGCGCTTGTCCGAGGAACTGATCGTAATCAACGCGAGAAGCGAAGGTGCCGCCGCTGAGTTTCATCATCGTGCGGCCGATGACGTTCGCGTCCTGTGTGACGAGTAGTGCGGCGCGATCGCACGACAGCTCGGCGCGCCTGGCCCAGGCGAGGAGGGCAGCGCGCATGCTCATCGTGAGTAGTTCCTTGACGATGAACGCCAACGGTGATGCGAGCACTGCGCTCTTCGCCAAAAACTCGATCAAACGCGCGGCGGTCAGGTAAAGCACGTGCTCCGCGTGGATGTGGCCCACTTCGTGAGCTACGACTGCAAGCACTTCGTCATCACTCAGTCGTTCGATCAGTTGTGAATAGAGCACGATGACGGGACGCTCGACGCCGCCCGTGAACGCGTTGACGATCGGGTTTTGCTGCACGAACAGATCGGGCATGTCGACGCCGAGGGTTGTACACGCGATCTGGAGTTTCGCGTAGAGATCCGGGCACTGCGTCGGTGTGACTTTCACTGCGCTGGCAGTGAAGATGACGCGAATGGCCGACTCGCCCGTGACGGCCAGGAGTTTCTTGAGCGCCGTGTCGATTCCCGGGATGGCACGCAGCGCTGCGAGCGCGCGGCGATCAGCGGGATGGATGTACTGGTCCTTGTCGAGATGCGCGAATTTCTTGTGTGGCGGCTCGTCGGAGAGAGGCAGACGGCAACGGCCGCAGCGTGCTTCGCCGCCGTCCGTGCGAATTTGGTTGCGCTGACCGCAGTAGCGACAGCGGATCGAGGGGATGTTGTTAATCAAATCTTGATTGTCAGCCATATTAAACGCTCACTTCCAGCGCAAATTACTGTGGAGTATCGGGCATCGCGGTGCTTTGAGACAAGTACACTGAAGAAATCAAGGCCGCTGCAATGAACAAGTCAGGAAGAGGGGCTTGCCCCCGCTCGTCGAATCCAGGCAACAGCGGGGGTAAACCCCTCTTCCTGACTTGTTCATTCCATCTTGTTCATTTCTTCAATGTTTGAAATGACGGATGCCGGTGAAAACCATTGCCAGGCCGTGCTCGTTGGCGGCGGCGATTACTTCTTCGTCGCGGACAGACCCGCCGGGTTGGATAACTGCTGTGATTCCGTGCTTCGCAGCCTCGTCGATCCCGTCGCGAAAAGGGAAGAACGCATCTGACGCCAGCACAGATCCGGCGACCGGCAACTGCGCTCGCATCGCACCTATCTTCACTGAGTCAACACGCGACATCTGTCCCGCTCCGACACCTACCGTCTGATCCGCTTGTGCGTAAACGATCGCGTTTGACTTCGTGTGCTTGCAAACGATCCACGCAAACAACAGCGCTTGCATTTCTTCATCACTCGGGGCGCGTGTGGTTACAACTTTGAGCGTCGCCGGATCGAGCTGATGATCGTCTGCTGTTTGGACCAGCATGCCGCCGCTTATCTGTCTGAATTCGAGCTTCTTCTTACCTTTGTCCGCCGCCACACGAAGCACGCGCAGGTTCTTCTTCGTCCTCAGGATCTCGAGAGCCGGCGCCGAATAGTCAGGCGCGATCACGACTTCGGTAAATATCTTGATCACTTCCTGAGCCGCGTTTTCATCGACTGTTTGATTGAATGCGACGATACCGCCGAAAGCCGAGATTGGATCAGTCGCGAGTGCCTTCGTATAAGCTTCGCCAGGAGTTTGGGCAAGGCCAACGCCGGCGGGGTTTGTGTGTTTGATGATCGCGCAAGCTGTTTGGTCAAAATCATTGACGAGGGCCCAGGCGGCGTCGGCGTCGACGTAGTTGTTGAACGACATCTCCTTGCCCGCCAGCACCTCAGCGTTCGCGACACCGCCGCGCATCGCCATCTGGTAAAGCGCAGCCATCTGATGCGGATTCTCGCCGTATCTGAGACTCGCAATTTTATTGATGGTCCATGACTTTCGATCCGGCAGTTGTCCCGTGAATTCCTCGACGGAAAACTCTTCCGCGATGTTTCCGGAAACACTCGCGCCGCCCGCGATCGCGGCAATGCCGCCTGTGCCCATCGACGGAAGCGCCTGTTCCTTTGAGGCGAGATACGAGCTGACGAGCATGTCGTAAATTGCCGTTTGCTGAAATGCTTCCTGGGCGAGCCGTTTCCTGGTAGCGAGCGACAAAGCACCGTCGCGACTCTTCATCTCGTGAATGATGTTTTTGTAGCTGCTCGGAAGTACCACGACCGCTACATCGCGTGCGTTCTTCGCGGCTGAGCGAATCATCGCAGGGCCACCGATGTCGATCTGTTCCACTGCTTCTTCGTGTGTTACGCCCCGGCGCCGGATGGTCTCCGCAAAGGGATAAAGGTTCACGACGACGAGATCAATCGGCTCGATGCCGTGTTCCTTCATCGCCGCAACGTGCTCATCGTTGTCGCGAATCGCGAGCAGTCCGCCGTGCACACGTGGGTGCAGAGTTTTGACGCGGCCATCCATCATCTCGGGAAAGCCGGTAATGTCTGAGACGTCGCGCACGCTGATGCCGGCATCACGCAAGGATTTCGCGGTGCCGCCAGTGCTGATGATTTCTACGTTGAAGCTCGCGAGCTCGCGAGCGAAGTCTACAATGCCGGTTTTGTCAGAGACGCTGATCAGTGCGCGTCGAATGGGTCGAAGGTTTTCAGTCATGAACGAAGTTAATCAGGAAGTTTTTTAGCTCCGGGAGCCAGATTAATCATGAAATTCTGTGTGCGCGAATAGCCTTTGCCTGCCACAGAATACTCGACACCTTGCGGCTTCATACTCACCGAGAAAACATGCTTGCGATTGTCGCGCGACGATTCGGATATATAGAAACCCAAAAGGTACTGGCTTTTCAAATCCTCTTCAATGGCCTGAAAGATCGGCGTCAAATCGTTCTCTCTCGGCATGAGTGCTGACTTCGCGTCGCCGACGAGAAAATATTTGCCGCCCGTCTTCTCTGCGAGGTCTTTGAAACCCTTGCTCGGGCGCCGCACTTCGAGACGGCCATCGATTGGTTCGAAGAGCGGCAAGTGAATTACATAGAACGAGACGCGTCTCTCGCGGGCGGCGTTGATAACGTACTCAGCGCTCGTGCGGCTGCGCGTGTCGAGACCGTCGCTGATGAGCACGATGATGCGACGCTCAGAGCGCACTGGCGGCAGATCGTCGTAGGCTGTCAGTGCCTTTGCAGCGGCGTCGAAGATCGCGGTTTGTGTGTTTGGCGCAGCGTTGAATCTGAACGCTGCCCGCGCCGCATCCAGATCTTTTGTGAATGGAGCGACGAGTGTAGCCCGGTCGGAGAAACGAAGAATCGCGACGCTGGATCGTTCGCCAAAGCGTGAGAAGAGTGCGAGTGCAGCCTCTCGTTGTTGCTCGATGATTTGTCGCAGACTGCCGGACTGGTCGAGCGCGAACATCAACGCGACTCGATCCGCGCCGGGAGAGAAGTACAAACCGGTCGTGACTTGATCCGGGTCTTTTAGTGTCAGGTCCTGATCGGTCAGGCCGGCGACGGCGAGACCCTTTTTGTCGCGAATGCGAACGGGGAAGAGCAGCAGGTCAGTGTTAACACGAATGACGTCCTCGTCATCGGCGGTTTGCTGTGCGAGCGCGGTAGTTGAATGGACTGCGACGGAAAAACAGACGAGCAGAAGGATGATCGCGAAACGCAGCAGGAACGGTTCGGCTAAACGAAAAAACGGCCGAAGAGCAGAATGCTGAGAATGACGATTATCGTGATGACGATGATCTTGACCAGGCTCACGGCTGAATCCTCGGGGTTCTGGGCGAAGCAAAGCGCATTTTAGCATACGTCCATATTCGCGAGGCAGTTCGAAGAATTAACCGCGGATTCACGCGGATTAACGCTGATCTGCGTTTATCCGCGTAAATCCGCGGCTAAAATACTATTTGAACCGAAAGCTAAGTTTCCCGCTAAAGAGCCTCGGATACCCGACGTGCGTCCCGCTGAAAACCGATTCAAAATTATAGAGAAACAGCTCATTCGTCAGGTTTTGTACGTCAAACTGGACGTTCATCGACACTCGTTCCTTCTGCATCAGGTCTGCGCCGACGGAGAAATCCAGCACCATTCGCGGCTTCACTCGCCCGCGTTGAAAATCGATCTCGTTGTACAAACGCGGATCGAAGCCTCGGGCGACGAAGTCCGCGAGCGTTGTTCCGGGTTCGACATCCGCGGGCACGCCCGAATCGTAGCGCCCGCTAAAACTCGCGTACAGTCCCGACGGCCGATGGTTATAGCTGACCTGAAACTGCGCTTCGTTGCGCTGGTCGTGATCGTTTGCGAACTTCAAGCCGTTCAGAAACAAGTCCTGCGGGTCTTCACCTAAAAACAGCCCACCGGTGATTGGCGTCACACCGAATGCCCTTGCATTCGCGTACGAGACGAAAGTATGGAAGCCGTGAATCTCGGTCGACTCCAGCCGAACTTCCTCGCCCGTGACTCTTCCCGACGAGATCGCAATCGGAAAGATAACGCCAGTCTCGAAGAACTGGTCCTTATCAGAAAAGTTCTCGATTCGTTTCTGGTAGACAGTCAGGTTCAGTCGAAAGAACTTCGAGAGCAACTGTTGCGCGCCGGCTTCGAATGCATGCTGTTTGTCCGGCAGAATCGGGTTCACGGTGGTGACGCCCTGCAAGACCGCGATCGGCGAGAGCGCGGCAGCTTCAGTCGAGCTCGCCAGCAAAAGGTTCTCGGCTGGTGGAGGTTGAAACAGTCGATTGTAAGAAGCTCTCAGCGTCGTCTTCGTCTTCGGGATGTAATAAGCAACAGCCAAACGCGGGCTGACGGCCTGTTCGCTGATCAGCAATTTGTAATTGTCGTAACGCACACCGAGGTCCAACGTCAGGCTCTTGAAAACAGTGAAACGATCCTGCACGTAGGCGCTCAGCGTCCGGCCGGTTTTCGACTGATCGAAGACAAACGGATTCGCCACATTGAAATTGTTTATCGGGTTCGGAAAAACATTTCCGGCATCGTCCTCGAGATCGGGAAAAGCTGCTGTTGGATAAAAGGTGAAATGTTCGTCGACAGGTGTAATCGTGAATTGCCCGCCAACCTTGATGTTATGACTGCCACGCGTTAGCGCGAGCGAGCCGATGCCGCCATAGTTCTGAAGCGTGCGATCCTGGTTTGCGACGACGGGTGTCGAGAGGGAATTGCTGATCAATTTGGCGTTGCTCTGGCGGTGGAAGAAAGAGAACTGTGCGACAGAGTTAGGCGAAAAGATGTGCTGGAAGCTGATGTTCTGCGAATTATCGCGGAGACGCTGTCGTTGGTCCTGCCCTGCCGCTTCCTGCGCAAATCTGTTCGGCACCTGAAAATTCGAGCCGCCGAAATTGAAGACGCCCTTTAAACTGTTGTTTGCGTCAAACTGGTAATCGAGACGGAAGAAAGCTTTGCCCGTGCGTCCGAAGTTGTGAAAGTTGTCGAGCGTTGGTGGATCGAGATAGCGCTGCGATGTGCTCGCTGAAAGGTTCATCAGAAAGCCGAGTTTCTTCGTGTGTGTCGCGAAGTCGGCTGCGGCCTCGCCGGTTGAGAAACTGCCGCCTGAAAAAGAAATTCCGCCCTGGGTCGGTCCTTCTAATCCGGAGCGAGTGTTGACGTTGATCACGCCGGCGAGCTTGTCGCCAAATTCTGCCGGGATGCCGCCGGTGAGCACTTCTACCGTGCGCAGTGTTCGTGCATCGAGGCTGGTAGAAAAGATCGCCGACATGTTGTCAGTAACTGGAACGCCGTCGATCACGTATTGCACCTGAGACTCAGAGCCGCGTGGATGCATACGACCGTTGTCGTCAGTAACAAAGCCCGGTGTTGACGCGACGATGGATTCGATCGCGCGCGACGGAGCCGCGCCGAGCGGGCGCTCGAGAATCGTTTGATTTATGTCTGTATCAGATGACGTGCGATCGGGTTCGAGCAGGGCCGCGCCGCTGGTGGTTATCGTGACTGCGGCGGTCGTTTGCTCGAGCGTTACTGAGAGCTCGAGGTTAAGTGGAATCGTAGTTTCGAGATCGATCGATTCCTCCGCGGGTTGAAAACCGTTGGCTTCAGCGCGCACCTTGTACGTGTTGAAAGGTAAGTTAACGAGCTTGAACGAGCCTTGCGCGTCGGTTTGAGTTGTTTGCCGGTAGCCGGTTACGGGTTGAGTGACGGTGATCGTCGCATTTGGAACGAGTGCGCCGCCTGGATCTTTAACTATGCCTTGAACGCTGCCGATTCTGGCCTGCGAGAAGGCAGTTGGACCAAATAAGATAAGTGCACCGCAAATAATTGCGGCCCTGAACGGGATTTTGAATAACATTGCATCAAGCCTCCTGAAATGCCTCTACGCGATGCGGGCATGACCACGCAGTTTTCTCCTGCCGGAGAACTGGGTTGCTCAGTCCGCAGTGGTACTTCGCATAGTGAAACCACCACCACACGAAGTGGGCGGTTCTAGTTGGCTTGAGGTGGTGCTCGATCTGACTGTGAGCTCTGGGCTATCGAGCGAATTGAAACGGGATCAAAGGTTAGCGCGTAAGTGACACGAGCTAACGGTACGATGTTGAGTTTTACGGAGATCAGCGTCGCCGAGAAGTTCTGATGCAGTTGACAGATAAGACAGTCGCTGCATCCCGGCTTGTTGCTGAAAGTGCCGTTCGCGCCCGAGTTTGGGTTTGTGAATGACGCGGCACTGTTTGACTGAGTTGCTGCGACTCCGTGACGGTGAGCAGCCTCGACAGTGGTACCGTAAAAGATGAAGAGGACCAGCAACAGACCGAGGCCGCGTCTCAACGTGGCGCCGGGGTTCTGAATTGCGTTATTCAACATGCTGGTCTCGTGTATGCTGGAGTTTAGGATTGTACACAAATTCCTTGCTGAAATCTCCATCAGAAACGGACAAAGCGCGACGTATAAGCGAACAAGTCAGGAAGGGGGGCTTGCCCCCGCTGCTTCCGCCTCTTCCCAACAGCGGGGGCAAGCCCCTCTTCCTGACTTGTTCTTTTATCTGCGGCAGTCTTTTTTTCATCTTGTCGATGTTTCTGAATGCTAACATCGTTGCTGCCCAGAGTCGTGTGACAATCTCGGTTAATGATCCCGATCAGATCAAAGTGGACGCTGAGTTAGCGACGCCGATCCGTTCGTGGTCCTTTCGCAATGCGTACGCGGGAGTTCTCGGCATTGCGGAACGGATCGAAGACTTTCGTGTCGCGGGTGCGAGTGTGCAGAAGGCTGCTGTTGGCGAGTATCGATCCGAGCGCGAGTCGGGCAAGATCAGTTACACAGTCAAACTTCTCAAACCGACGCTGGCTGATGTCTCGCATGTTACATGGCTCGCTGACGATCGCGGTGTGCTGATGCTTGCTGATTTGCTTCCGGTCGAGGTTCACAGCCTTTCCGCTACGTTCGTTCTGCCGGAAAGTTGGACAGTCGAATCGTCATCTCCACGCGACGCGACTGGACAGTATCAGGTAGCTGAAGCTGAGAAAGCTGTCTTTTGTATTGGGAAGGCGCTGCGAAAGAACTCAGCCGCTGTGAAAGGGATGTCGCTGGACATCGTTTTAAGCGGGAACTGGCCATTCAAGGAAAGCGATGCGTTGCAGCGCGCGACAAAGGTGATGGAGAGATATCTGGCGCTGACAGGATTTCGTCTGCGCGATAAGTCAGTCATCGTGATTGCGCCTCTTCCAATTTCAGATCCCAAAACGAGTTGGAAAGCTGAAACAAGAGGCTCCACCGTCGTCTTGCTGATAAATCCAGACGCCGGCTTCAAGTTCTGGAAGTCGCAACTTACGGTCATCTTCACGCATGAAGTTCTGCACTTTTGGGTGCCAAACTCTCTGAAGTTGGAAGGCGACTACGACTGGTTCTTCGAAGGTTTCACTATGTATACCGCCCTGCGCACGTCTCTTGAACTCGGTGTAATCGATTTCAAAGAATATCTGGCGACGTTGTGTCGGGTTTACGATCAGTACCGGGTTCATCCCGATACGTTATCGCTGATTGAGGAGTCTGAGCGTCGTTGGGCGAGCTCCGGTTCCCCTGTGTATCTCAAAGGAATGCTGGTCGCGTTTTTGTATGACTTGATGATCAGGAAAGAATCCGGAGGCCAGCGAACGCTAGCGGACAGCTATCGAGATCTTTTTAATGGTCGCTTGACTGACGGCGCAGACGGAAATGAAGCTATAATCAGCGTGCTGGGCTCGACGGCAGTCTCCCGCTCTTTCATAAAGACATTCGTTGAAAACAGCACCGAGGTGGATCTGAACAAAGTTCTCCCCGCGTATGGAATGTCGGTTCTTTTCACCGGTAAAGGTTCGCAGCTACGAGTCGACGGCGACCTGAATCAAGATCAGAAGCAGTTGCTTCGATCGCTCGGCTACCGGGATTGATCAGACTCGAAGGAACACGAATGAGATTTAGCAAGACCCTTTTTGTTTTCGCGCTGCTGTTGTTGTCGCTTGGTTGTTCGACCCTCGCGAACAAGAGCAGCACGGGCGTTATCGTCGCGCGGCGCGCACAGATTCGCAGCTCGACTGCCGTCGTTGCGGCGGACCTGTTGCAAGTAAATCGCGGAGACGTTGTTGACATACTCGAATCCACTGACGTCAATGATCCCAGCGACAACTCACGAAAAGAACGATGGCTCCGCGTCAAAGCTCGTGACACTGATACGACCGAAGGTTGGATCGAAGCGCGCAACGTTATGCCTGACGACGTGTTGAAGGAGTCAGAGAAATTAGCCGCCGAAGACAAGGATGTTCCTGCCCAGGCGACAGGCCAGCTTCGTGCGAGCTCCAACCTGCGACTTACACCGGATCGCAGTGGTAATGAAAACATCATGATGCGGCTCGATAGTGGATCGAGTTTCGACATCATCGGTTGGAAACGTGTGCCGAAGCCGAAGTCTTCGGAAGCGATCGAGACCGACGTCGCGCCGAAGGCAGGCAGCGCCCCACAGCAGGGCGGCGGACAATCGGCAGCACAGCGTGAAGACGAAGACAAGGAGCAGGACGAGACGAATGAGCTCTGGTACAAAGTGAGACTTCCAGGCGACGCGTCGCCCGCGCCTGCTGGTTGGATTTACGGCAAGCAAGTCGGGCTTTCTGTGCCGAGCGACATCATCTTTTACCGCACCGGGCGCGAGTTTGTTGCCTGGCAGCGTCTTGATGGCGGTGACAAGGAAAAGACGACAAAGGATGCGGGGAAGGAAGACAAGCCCGGTAGTTGGTTGATTCTCGAGAAAAGCAGCGCGAATCAACCGCACGGAGTTGACGAACCCGACTTCGATCGCATCTATGTTCTTGGTTATGACAAGCGTAACCAGGAGCACTACACGGCGTATCGCAGCCCGGATCTGAAAGGTTACTTGCCCGTGAGAGTCGAGGGACAGGGCGAGAGTAAGAGCTTCACGATCCGCTTGCAGGAAGAGGAAGGCGGAGCAGTGAAGGAAGTGCGTTACAGTCTTTACAAGGACGCGCGCGGCGTGTTGAAGGTGAACGCGCCCAACATCGCTCCGCAGGGCAGGCGACGACGGTAGTTTTAGACAGGATTTACAAGATTTTTCAGGATTTACATGTAAATCATGGTCCATCTTGTTAATCCTGTAAAAGGTTTTATGCGTTACCCAATCATCATCGGTGTCGGCGGATTCACTTCCAACGTCGGGAAGACGACGCTCCTCTGCGAACTACTCAAAGCATTTCCAGGCTGGGAAGCGATCAAAACAACGCGCGGTCACTTCCGCTCCTGCGGCAAAGATCCGAAAGCCTGTTGCGTAAGTCATCTTCTATCTGAAGAACCCCTCGTGCGTTCCGGTCGCGCAGAAACGTTTTCCCCGGGTAAGGACACAGGACGTTACTGGGACGCGGGCGCGTCCAACGTTCACTGGCTAATCTGCACTGATGATCAGGTCGAAGAAGGCATCAAATTAGCGCTTGCCAAAGTTAAATCACCGGGCGTGTTTGTCGAAGGCAACAGCTTTACTGAGTTCGTGAACGCAGATCACTTCGTGATGTGCCGGCAGGCTGGTAGCTCCAAGATCAAGAGTTCCGCCAAGCGTCTCATCAGTAAAGCGAGCGCCATTTACGTGTCCGACACGACCGGTGAACCCGACGTCTTGCAATCCCTCGCAATCGGATCGATTCCCCTCTTCACCCCCTCGAGCATGTTCTCTCTCATCGGGTATCTAAAATGGAATCGATCGAAACTCTATTAAAAGAATGTGAGCGGCTGCACGGGCACATGTGTGCGGGCCAACTGCTCGGTACGCGGATGGCGTTGCTTGGTTGCCGTTTACTTGATATCGATGATCCACGCGGCGCTGATAAGAAGAAGCTGATCGTTTGGGTCGAGATCGATCGCTGTATGACTGACGCGGTCAGCGCGGTAACGGGTGTGCGTCTGGGTAAGCGAAGTTTGAAGTATGTTGATTACGGAAAAGTCGCAGCGACGTTTGTGAATACTGAAACTAATCGCGCGGTGCGGATCGTCGCACTTGAGAGTTCTCGCGCTCTTGCTGACGAACGTTATTCGGAAATTGCTGACAAACGTACGCGCCAGTTTCGCGCGTACTCTGAAGCGACAGATGACGAGTTGTTCAAGACAGAGTTGGTGAGTCTTGAATTGAGCGAGTTCGACCTTCCGGGCAGCCCACGCTCGCGTGTGAGCTGCGCCATTTGCGAAGAAGGAATCAACGATGGAAGGGAAGTTATCGACGCGAATGGCGACGCGATTTGTAGAGGATGTCAGAGCGGAACTTATTATTCCAAGCTAGACAACCCGACAGCCTAAGAGGCATCTAAAGTCAGCCTCTGAAAACGTGGGGCCTCACGCAAGCAAAAAATCTTGGCGGTGAGTATTGACAAGTAGGATTTTGTCCCTATAATGCCCATTCCTCTAACGAGAGGGCATCAAGGGGTTTGAGAACAGGGAATTTGAGACGACCTTTAGTGTCGCTTCTCTTCGAAAGTTGCGAGGAGATTGCGGCGCTTTTTATTCTCCGAATAAATCGAGAATAAAAGGCTTAGTCGCTTGACAGAGTTCAGGTCGTTGGTTAATATCCCCGTTTGCTTGCGGCGAGTCAGAATCGTCTGTTAGGCAATCCAAATACAATTTGGAATCGATGTTTGAAAACTAGATAGAGCGTGTCCGTTTCAAGACCTTTGAGAGTCAAAACGCGAACGATAAAGTTCGCGTCAAAACTCGAAAGAGTCATTATCGAAACTGAACAAGAAAGACCAGTAATAGATAATGTTCCAGAGAACAAACTTATAACGAGAGTTTGATCCTGGCTCAGAATCAACGCTGGCGGCGTGCCTCAGACATGCAAGTCGAACGCGAAAGCCTCCTTCGGGGGGCAAGTAGAGTGGCGCACGGGTGAGTAACACGTAGGTAATCTACCTTTGGATTGGGAATAACCACCGGAAACGGTGGCTAATACCGAATAATGCAGCGGCACCTAATGGTGACAGTTGTTAAAGCGGGGGATCGAAAGACCTCGCGTCTGAAGAGGAGCCTGCGGCAGATTAGCTAGTTGGTAAGGTAACGGCTTACCAAGGCGATGATCTGTAGCCGGCCTGAGAGGGCGGTCGGCCACACTGACACTGACATACGGGTCAGACTCCTACGGGAG
>DATFDT010000334.1:0-6226 GCA_035251975.1 Pyrinomonadaceae bacterium
AAAGTCTGATTTCTCTGTGCAACCTCTGCGTTCTCTGAGTCTCTGTGGTTGTTTTTCCTAAGCAATCTTCACCACAGAGGCACAGAGAGCGCAGAGACTGCACAGAGAAGAGCATGTATAACGACTTTTCGGGCAAAGCCTCTTCAAGGCTTAGTTCTCCTGATATTTCCTTTTGTACTTTTTGCGCCTCTTTGTGGCACAATTCTCGGCATCATGGCGGTTCCAGATCGACGGATCGAAACGAGCGAGACTAACCGAACCCTCATCATCGGCGTGGCTGTGGTTGCAGCGATTTTGATCGCGGGCCTGTTCTACGGTCTGATGCGTTTAGGCGGTGGTGGTGGCAGTCCAACCGGATTACAAGGCGCGATACGCGAAGGCTCACCACAGTGGGAAGAGAACAAGAAAAACATCGTGCTCGATGATCCCGAAGCGACTGAAGCCAAACGCGCCCTCGGTGACATCACGATGACTCTCACCACAACCGTGCGTAATCTCACCGGGAAGACTTTAAGTGGACTAGAGGTTCGTGGTGCTGTTGTCGACTACGATGGAAAGCCTGTGAAACAGCGAGCCGTCGTCGTAATCCCCGGACGACAACCCGAGCTCCCACCCAACAAGACTCTCCAGGTAAACATAACCCTCGACGGCATGAGCGACACCGACGCCCGCGCAAACATCAAGATGGATGTCACGGGTTTTAAGTTCAAAGAATAGCGCGCGCAGCTCGAGCGACTATCAATTATGGAAAGAAACCTCAACGACGTTTTTCAGCAAGCGAGCCAACTACCAGCGCACGACCGTGCAACCTTGGCTGGTTTGCTTAGCGAGACATTAGATCCTGTATCCGAGCCTAACGTTGAAGCAGCATGGTCCGAGGAGATCGCACGACGAATAGCCGAGATCGACTCCGGCAAGGTGGAATTGATTCCATGGGAGGTTGTTCGCGCAGAATTGTTCGGCGAGTCTGAATGAGAATTAAGCTTCACCCTCACGCTCGCGCAGAACTTCGCGACGCACGAAATTGGTATTTCGAACGCAGTGCACTCCAAACACCTTCCCGCTTGCCGATCACGGCACTCGCAAGTTCATTCTTCAAGAGTTTCCGTTCAATATCTTTTACCTAATCCGAGAGACTGAGCTCGCCATCGTTGCTGGGGCACATCAGAAGCGACGCCCAGGCTACTGGTCCAATCGAACCATGCCTTGATGCTGATATCAGTCGGACGGTTGAAAAAGCTAAGCTACGAGCCTTCCCACGTCTTGAACAGTTACATATACCATCAACACCATGACCAGTGCCCAACCTACGAGTGTGGCGGGTGCTTCGGCTCTGGCGATCGGACGATAGAGCTTCTCCAGAAGGCAGAAGAGAATTCGCCCGCCATCCAGAGGAGGAAGCGGCAGCAGGTTGAAGACGGCAAGGCTAATGTTAATAAGTACGGAAAACGTGAGTAGGTTGGTGAGGGTGGAACCAAACTCAGCACCGCCAACAGCCACGATGCCGACGAGGCCACTTAACTGTCCGAGATCGGAAAACAACATCGACAACCCGTGCAGTTGCTGTTGCAAGCCTAAAAGCAGTTGAGTGGTGGCAAACGATAGAGCTCGGACTGGCCCTAAACTAAATTGCGAGAGACCTATCAAGAATAACCCCATGAACGCGCCGGAGATATTCGCGACCGGACCGCCGAGAGCGAACATGATGCGCTTGTACGCCGGAAGTTGTCGGAAGTCCGCATCTTCCAGCGCAGGCAAAACATATCCGCCCAATGGAATCCACGAGAACCAGTAGGATGTTTCGGCGCGTTGGAATCCAAACAGTTTTGGTCCAAACCCGATGGAGAATCGCTTGACCGGAATACCGCACAGCTTTGCCGCTAATAGATGACCGTACTCGTGGATGGCGATTAGCAGCCCGATAACGATGGCGACGGCGACGTACGACATTGTCTGTACCTCCGGATTGTTTTGTTGCCTCCGATTTTAATCCAGAAATAACTCTTCCAGCGACTGTTTCATGGGCTGAACAGAAATAATCTTCCCACCAGCTTTTCGGAGCGCCGCCAGCACGCCTTCAATTTCATCCTCGGATGAGATTTCGATGCGGAGGCCGCGGGGGGTGGGGGCGATGTCAGCGCCGGGAAGGTGTTGGCGCAGGGTTTCGGCGTCTGTGCCGGTGGCGAGGACTTCCATCCGATTCGGGCCTTCGGTTGCTCGGCGGAGTTCGTCAAGGAAGCCGACCTGGGCAAGGCGTCCGCGTTTCAAGATCGCTACGCGATCGCAGAGGACTTCGATATCGGAAAGTATGTGCGAGCACATGAAGACAGTTTTGCCTTCGTCGCGGAGCGAGCCGATCAGATCGCGCACCTCGCGACGCCCAACCGGATCGAGTCCACTCATCGGCTCATCGAGAAAAACGATCTCGGGATCGTTGACCAGCGACTGGGCCAACCCGACTCGCTGCAGCATTCCTTTCGAAAACTTCCGCAGTTGCGAATCCCAGCGCTTCTCGTCGAGCTTGACGCGCGCCAGCAGATATTCTGTTCGCTTCTTTCGTTCGCCGCCGCGAAGACCGAAGATCTCGCCGCAGTACTCGAGAAACTCGCGTGCGGTGAGGTAATCGTAGAAGTACGGATTTTCAGGCAGGTAGCCAATGCGTTGATGCATCGAGACGTCCTGAATGTCGTGACCGAGAATTCGCGCGCTGCCTGTCGTCGGAAAGATCAGCCGCATCAACAGCTTGAGCGTCGTCGTCTTGCCCGCACCGTTCGCGCCGAGAAAACCGAAGATCTGCCCGTGATCGATCGATAGCGACAGCCCATCGAGCGCACGCACTTTTCGTTTGCGGAAGAAACCGACTTCGTAGTCTTTCGTTAGGTTTTTGATTTCGATAACTTGCATGGTCTATTTCTTGGGAATCTTCGAATTTGGATCGAGATCAACTTCACACGCACCGGCGCGCAAGACATAAGGCGCTCCACTCGGATCGAGTGGCGCACCCGACGCGTCCACAGCAACACGAAGTGCGCGCAACACCGGCTCGATCTCCTTCCATGAATTAGGACACTTGCCGGTGCGTGCCTGATAAGCCGCAAACAACTTTCGCAAACTATCGCGCTGGTCCAATGAATCGAGCTGGAGCAAACGGTTGTGCGCCGTCTCTTTGATTATCTCCTCAGTCGCCTGCTCGTACAGGCGCGTGTAGATCTCGCGTGCGGTCTCACGACTGCCACCATCAGCAGCCATCTTCGCTTTCATCGCTTGCATCCACTCCCGTGCGCCCTCGATCTGCGCGCCACGTCCATACATGTCACTCGCCGCCTGGTAGTCTCGCTGTCGCCAGTAGATGTATCCGAGATGGTGATAGAGTCGCCACGCGTTTGGGTTTGCCTCGATGCCTTTTTTCGTGATGCGGATCGCTTCGTTAACATCGATCGCGGGCAGCACGACCGCGGCGTATTGATAAGGCTCTTGAAACTCGGGATCGAGTTCCGTTGCCGTATCCAACAACGGCGCCAGTAACTTCAGATTGAGATCGCTGAGTCTGTCAATCTCCATGTCCTCGGAATTCATGATCTTCCTGCCGACGTATTGCAGCGACCGCATCCAGTACCAGTCAGCGGCGAGCCCGTTAAAGCCGAGACTGATCCGGCGAGCCATCTTGCCGTTTACATACAGGCCCTCATCGATCGCGTTTGGATCCGCGGGCGGTCGCAACGTGTCGAGCCGGCGTACGAGGAGCGCGGCACACGTCATTCCGATCACGACGACAAGTCCGAGCGCGATGGTCCTGGTTCGATCGTTCATAATCATTTGAAGTTACGACGGCCGAAGATGAGTGTTGCGGCAGCCAGAATTACGGTGATGTAGACGAATGCATACAGCGCGGTACCAAACACAAATTCGAGCGCTGGCGCGCGACCGTGCGCGGCCGGTGTGATGAAGCTGTAGTTGGCGAGGTTAGGCAGCAGGTAGTAGAGACCGGTAAACAACCAGCGTGCGCCGGAGCTGCCTAACGAGTCGGCGAGACTCTTCAAGTCGGCGCTGAAGTGGCCGATGATGAAGACCATGAACGTCAGCAAAGCGGAGAGTGCCGGTGACGAGAATGACGAGAACAGCAGTGCGGTCGCCGTCAGCAGCATCAGCTCCATGTAGATCAACAACACTGCGGGCCAGATTGTCGGAATCAACGGATCCCAGCCGCGGCTTACGTACAGCAACGCCAGCGAAACACCGACACCCATCACGAGAACATTCACCAGCAACGTTAGACAGAGACCGAGATACTTACCGACGAGGAACTCACCGCGACCGACCGGCTTCGAGAAGACGGCGTAGATCGTCCGGCGTTCGATCTCTTTGTAGACGAGTCCGACGCCGACGAAGATAGCGATGAAAACGCCGAAGAGAAGCATCGCGCTGAGGCCGAGGTCAACAATCACTTTCCGTTCCTGACCGCCCGATAATTCGCCGATGAAGACTGAAGCGCCGGTTAGCAGTAGGACGAACAGCACGAGGTTGTAGAGCACGCGGTCGCGTACGGCTTCGCGAAAGGCGTTGCGTGCAATCGCGGCGATGCGCCAGAGCTTTCCTCGCCGAGACTCAGTGCGCGTAGTTGAGTGTGATATTGCTGCGGTACTTTCCATAGAAGATAGTTAGAGTTTCTGCCATTGCGTCACGACAAAGCATGACGTGAGTTTTGTCTGGAGTTTATTAATCAACGGCTCGAGCTTCATCAGCAGTGGCGCAAACAACTTTTTGCTTTTGGGAGGAATGCGGAATATCAATGAATTCAAAACCAGTAAGAATGCGATGTTGCCGAGATAGTCGACCTTCCTGAGCCCAAAACTCTCGCAAAAATCTCTCTGCAACGCGCCGACGTCGATCGCCGCTTCATTGTCTGAAAAGAAACGATCGAAACGATACCAAACCTTGCGCACCACATCCGGAAGCGAGCCACTGTGCGGCTCCATGAAACAAAAGTGTCCACCGGGTTTCAGCACGCGATGTATCTCGCGCACGGCCGCCTTCACGTTCGGATGAATGTGATGCAACCCACCCACCACCGCAACACAGTCGAAACTGTCATCCCGCAGTCCGGAATCGAGCAACGATCTCTTCACCACGTTTGCCCCAGTCCAACGCGACTGAAAAGTGTCAATGACCTCGTTTGAAATATCCAACCCGGTGACATTCGCGCCGCGTGCGAGCAGGTAACTCGTCGTTTGCCCACTGCCACACATCGCATCCAGCACTTGCATGCCGTCAAGATTTAGACCAGCAAACATCGGTTCGTAAATAAACCGGCGACGGTATTCGACGCTCCACTCGTCGCTGTAATGTGCTTCGTAGTCGGCGGCGATCGTGTCGTAGTGTTGTTGCTGCTGCCGTTCAGAAGCGCCAAGCTGGGCCTCCCACGTTGCCGCGGCCGTGGATGAGTCGAGTGCCTCTTCAATCACTGGGTCCGTCTCCGGTTGAACGGGAAAGCGAGCATGCCGATGATTATTAAACCGCTCACGCTGCTCATTGTCGATATTTTTGTTTTGCGAGGCTCGCGGAAGTCGAGCGCGACTGAAGTTGCGTCTTGCGGCAGAGTGATCAGTAGCGCGCCGTCTTTGTCGGGGCGTGTGGGCAGGATGCCTGCTTCGCTCGTTGCGGTCCAGTGTGGGTAGTAGAAAGTCCTGACACGTGCTTCTGTAGCCGGACCAGCCGTGACTGAGAACTTCCGGTGCTCGGGGTTCCACGAACTTACTATCACTGTGCGCCCGTTTGCTTCGACTTCGGTCGTCATCCTTCGCGCGTCACTGCGAGCCCAGATTGGAAACCAGTAGTTCACGCTCGAGCTGCCGCGCACGTCCGTGATCATGGTTTCAAACTTCTGCGGTGGGAAATACTGTGCTTCACGCACGACGTGAGAGAGGGTGAAGGCGACTGCGATTGCTATCGCGCCGAGCACCAGCATGCGTTTCGGCCTGACAGTGTTCGCGATCATCGCCAGACCCGCGGCGGCGAGTATCGAGCCACCCATCGAAATCAAGATCATCCACCGCCAGGGGAACTGTGTTTCCTGAAGGGGCTTCAGAACCATCCAAATTGGGCGGCTGAGAGGAAGCGCCATGAACAAAGCAAAGAGTGTTAGGGCAATAACCGGCGGGTGGCCACGGAGGGCCACCCCTACAGTTGTAGTCGAACACGTCACCTCGGGGATGGCGCTCGATGAACA
>DATFDT010000335.1:0-44346 GCA_035251975.1 Pyrinomonadaceae bacterium
TGGGCCAATGAAGATCATCAGCACGGCTGAAGCAGCAAGACGTTTGGGCGTAACCGCTAATCGGGTGCGCGTGCTGATTAGGTCAAAGCGTTTGAAGGCTACCAAAGTCGGGCATGACTGGCTGATTGATCCGAAAGACCTTGACGCAGTTAAAGAGCGAAAGGTGGGCCGTCCGCGCAAGTCACGCAAGGCCACCAAAAAGTAAGCATTGACTCCGTAAAAGTATTTCAGATTCCCAACTTTCACTCCCACTTTTCAATTGATTCAACCGTGCTACTGAAAGTATTTGCAAAGTCCTCAACCTTCTTTATAATCAGCCCGAGCTTGTAGGTTCTCTCCCACGGGTTGAATCGCCTTTCTCGCGTTGGCGATTTGGAGCTTCCCGGCGCCACTTACAGCGTCCAAGCATTTCAAGAACCGCACAAACTCAACAATCCAGATCACATCAGTTTTGTTGGTATTAGCTTAAGGCAAAGGAAGCCTGGCGTTCACCCAATGACGAAACTCGGTCAGCGCCTCAAGACGCTGCGTGATTCAGTTTCGTTGTCAAAAACCTACAATCTCGCCTCTTATAGGCGGGATAATGGGAGAATTCATGGAAAAGAGACTCTACATAGATCCGCCCGTTTTGCTTCGGTGGTTACCAAGAGAGAAGACGTGTGAGGTCTTGTTTCTTGATTTGGAACCAGACTTCTTGGATGACAACACGATACGTATCGATTTGAATATTGTATTCAGACCCATTCCAGTAAGGCGAGGCTACTCCCAAACAAGGGACTTCTATATTGGTAGCACGGGAGCACGAGTCCTCTTTGAGGCGTTCGATGGTAGAGTCCGGAGTTACGCCAAAGCTGCGCCAATGAAGGTTGATTATGAGCAGTCATATACACGGTCGCGACATTCCGAAGTGACCATTTCTCCCAAGCTGGAACCCAGTAAGGATATCAGCCTTCAGATGAGTGAAGTTTCTTTTTCCAAGAACATTGAACGCACATTTAAGTCCAGTTTCTCGGGGACCGAGCGTGTCCTTTCAGACATTGATTTAGGATACGGTGTCGAGTGGGAGCTAAAACTGCCCGCCGGTCAAGTAGTCCGTGACTATCTCATCGGCAATCTGTTCCTCTATGTTGAGTCCTCGTGGGTTGGTCAGATTAAGGGAGGGCGCATAGTGGTGCGGCCGTCAGATATTCTTTTTTTCGACTCCGACCGAAAAATGATCGGCGATGGTCTACGTGCATTGGCTATGCGCTATGTGTTATGGCGGCAGGGTATCAAGATCAATAGCAAGAGCATCGCCGTCAACTTCAAGGAGGTAGACTGATGGATGACTACGAAGTAACGATCGACGATCAAACTTCCGACCTATTGCAGAAGCTTATTAATGTCCCCGAAGATCCTCAACTGATTGCGCAACTAATTGACATAGAGCCTGATTCGTTTAGGAGTTTTCTTCGGTTTGCGGGTGAATCCGCAAATAGTGAAGCGCTACAACTTCTCAAGGCTTCAGAATCCTTATACAAACTAGATAACAATCCTATTCCAGGTGTCTTAAGCGAGATTGCACTTCAATCCGGATTCGAGATTCTTGATACCGTCGCATTCCGCGCCAAGTCCGCCGTGTTCCAAACCATACCGAATTCGTTGGACCAACGAGTTTGCGAGTACTTAAAAGACAAGTATCCTAGCGGTCTTTACTCTCACCAATCAACGTCAATTCAGTTGGGCCTAGAGAATAGGGATGTTTGCATCGCGACTCCGACTGCCTCCGGCAAGAGCTTGGTCTTCATGACATTAGCGGCACATTCGCTGCTTACGAATCCAAACGCATCCGTCTTGGCGTTATACCCGTCAAAGGCTCTCATTCAGGATCAGCTTAATAAATGGAAGTCCGTGTTAGCTCCTCTTGGGTTGGAACTTGGTTACATAGATGGTGCTGTTCCCGTCGATCAGCGGTCTAGCATTGTAAGCAGGCACCGGATGCTAGTAATGACGCCAGATGTAACCCACGCCTGGATGATGAGTCATTTGAATGATACGGCTGTTAGGCGGTTTGTTACCAATCTTCGGCTCTTGGTTCTTGATGAGACTCACGTTTACGACGGCGTGTTTGGAACAAACATGGCGTACTTTCTCAGACGTTTGCAGGCGATTTCACCTGTGAAACAAATCATTTCAAGCACTGCAACAATCGGTGAGCCAGCGTCATTCTTGGAGAACTTGACGGGAAGGCGACCAATAGTTGTTGATCCCGAAGCTGATGGTTCAGCCGTTCCATCAAAAACAGTTCTCTTGGGCCGTCCGGAAACCGGAAAGCAATTTGAGAAGATCGTTACTCTCCTTCGAAGGGTCTCAAACTCAGGCTTAGGTAGGTTTCTCGCTTTTGCCGATTCGAGAAGGATGGTTGAACAAATAGTTGCGGCTACTACGCGGAGTGCGACCTCTGATGACGACGATGAACCCGGTGATGACTCGGCTTTAGAAACTTCCGGCTTGGGACCGGCGTTGGCTAGGGTGTTGCCATTCCGTGCGGGTTACGAAGAAGACGATAGGAAGGCAATACAGAGGGCCCTGAGTCAGGGAAGCTTGGCCGGCGTGGTATCGACTAGTGCTCTGGAACTCGGTTTGGATATTGGCGAGATTGATGTCGTACTTCTACTAGGAACCCCTCCATCAGTAAAAGCGTTCCGACAGCGATTAGGGCGAGCTGGAAGGAAAAACGCAGGAGTGTGTCTCTTGATTGATGACAAAGGTCTAATCACGAGCGAACTTGGCGGACTAGGTACGTACCTTAAAAAACCCCCAGAGAAGAGTTGGTTATATTTAGGTAATCGCTATCTTCAGTATGCAAACGCGCTTTGCGCAGCAGCTGAGGCTAACGCCTTGCCGTCCAACATTGAACCGTTCAAAACACTTCCATCGGAATTTGTAAAGTTTTTTGAGAATGAGGTCAATCCTACCGACGCGATCCCTGACGAACTTTATCCTCTTAAACAACGCGCTCAAGCAGGGCCTCACTACGAATTCCCATTGCGCAGTGGAGTTGAAAAGAACTTCTCAGTTCGCCTTCAAAGGGGACCGGAGCACGATCGTTTAGGAACACTAAGTTATTCTCAAGCACTCCGCGAAGCCTATCCTGGAGCGATCTATCACTATATGGCCCGTCCATATCGTGTGTTCCAGTTCAAGTACAAGACCGGGGAAATCTTTGTCCGTCGCGAGAGACGCTATACGACCCGCCCGATAATTCAAAATATGGTTTTCCCAAAATTTCAAGGAGGCCTTCTCTCATTGAGTCATTCCTCGGATGGTTTTATCTCTGAGGCCGAACTGCAGGTCAGCGAAAGGGTGACTGGATTCATTGAACAGCGGGGAGCCAACAAGAGCACGCACGAATATGTCCCAACCTCTCCTTTTGCACAGCGACCTATAATTCGGTTCTTCGAAACTACCGGGGTCTGTTGGAGTTTCAAGGACCGCAATCTATCAGCTGAAATGATTGCCGTGGCGCTCCGTGACGCCTTCTGCTCGCTTTGTGGCATAGAAACGCGAGATCTCGGGATTGGGACCTTCTTTAGCACCACATCTCCATTGAGTGGTGAAAAGAGTCAGGGAATCAGCATTTACGACGCCGCGAGTGGTAGTCTGCGTTTAACTCAGCAACTCATCGAGCGATTCCCGGAAGTCTTGGATCTAGCTGCAACGCTGGCAGAGGCCGAAGAGCCTCGAAACGCATCACTTATTCGAAGCATATCTGAGTTGAAGGACACAGTTAATGGATTGCAGCCTGCGTCTGCGGATCCTTTGACGACCGATTTGGCAGTCGACAGTGATTGGGTAACGGTAATAGCCGCTGGAGAGCAGGCGATGTGTCGCCTTGCATCGGGAGCAATGGAGTCGGTGACGGTTCTCGGGTTTCGTTATACCCCTCAAGGACTGATGTATGAGCTTTCGTCACCAAAGAGCGACGTTTCCTGGATGGTCAAGGCATCGACTGTAGTTCCTATAAACGGAGTATCAAAATTGGTTGAGGCAAATTTGATGACTGGAGAGCTGAGAGACTTCGCTTAACCACGTCGATTTGAATCCCGACCGTCCCATCCGAAGACAACGCCAACATTGGATTTGGACCATCAAGATCGGCCGCTCAGTGTTGGTCCCTAGCCGGAAGGAGCGCGGACTCTAATCTCACGTATTCCGCTTCCAAATCACTTTCTTTCGCATTTTTATCTCTATGCGCTAAGGGAACAAAAATCTCCAGACTTCGATTTAGTGCCGTGGTTGTTAGTTGCCCTGCTAGACTTGACACGCCCAGCAATTGTTTATCGAACGGAGAACTGGAGCCGTGCATTAGTTTGGATCTCCAGTCGTAGATCGTCTTTACCTCTTTGAGTGTGTTTGATAGATCACCCTTCTTCTTAAGATGACTCAAGATCGCCATCCGACGCGTCACCTTTTCTGTTAACCCGATTTCTTCTTTCTGTGTAATGGTTAGACGTTCCCATGCGGCTACATATTTGACAATTTTTGCGGAAGGCATGCTTTCTGTAACCGCTTGCCCATACCAAGTCAAAGCATCAAGGAAGCGACGGGAAAGATGTATTTCTTTACGTGGATCAATGCACGCATTAAGAGCGGAGCCTGCTGCTTCCAATGAAAATGGTTTGGAATTGGTAATTTGATCGAATGCACCTTCACTAATACTAATCCCATCAGCCCACCTCCGGCTCGTCATTAAAGTGAAAGGGCCCGGTGACGACCGCCTCACTTGCGCAATATCCGCCGGGGTTGTCAAGGATTCGGCAAGTCTTATGCTAGCAGTTTGTCCGGGACCAAAGGCCAACTTCAAAATATCTAACGCACCTTGAACTGCGGTCTCAGCACGGAGCCTCGAAATCTTTTCATTGCACTGGGGAATCGAAACTACGGCGACCCATCGATATCCCTTAAAGAACTTAACGAGGCTATTCATCATGAACTTGATGTGCTCTGCATCACCGTTGCAAACAGTACTGAGATCTTCTTTGATAGCTTTCTTATGTTGACGTAAGAAATCAGAAGTTCGACAGAACAGCACTGGTCCAATCCAAAACTGTTTGTATTTTGACTCTTCTTTTGCAGTGAGTTGTTCTTCACCGAAGACATCGAAGACTACGCACGGAATATAATGAATAAGCGATTTCTGTTCGGCTTTTACTTGCTTTAGAGCGCCTGATAATAGTGACTGCACTTCACTCTTGTTAACCTCTCTAGCTTCTTTTAAGAACCGTATAACTAAGAGGGAAGCTAACCGCCTGCTTAATCGCACAGGATCAATGTTGTCACGAAGTTCTCGCTGCCGATCTAAATGGCGCTCTGCGAGTTTGACCAAACGCCTGCTGGCTTGTCGCCCACAAATATATTCCCCTTTGGTCTTTTCATCTCTCAAGGAATAGAGAAAATCACTCGCATTGGGGTTCTGTTCGATATGCTTTTTTTCTTCTGCTGGCGACATCGAGGCGATGCGTCTCACCTCCGATAAGATGAAGTTCACATCTTCTATGTCGATTTGATCTTTCGTCATTCCTTTGCCGTTAGCTTATAAACAAATTGCTTGTACAACCAAACTGGCACGGCAGGGGCCGCATATAATGTTGGGAAGGTCGTAGTAACTTCAAAGCGGCTTCTCTTCGACAAATTTGTAGTAAGAAGTTTACCTAGCTGATTATTAGGCAGCGTGTGAGATTCAACCCGTGGCGATATTAGTTATGCTCCGACCGATAAGCTCCGGATGCTCATCAAACAAAGGTCTAAATACTTCCAACGAAGCCGGCAGGTTCGAGTTAAAAATCGCATCCACTAATCTGTCGGTATAGTGACGAATAGAAAAGCTGTGTCGCAGTCTTCTACCACCCCATACCAAATTAAGTTCGACGGGTGCCAACAAGTCCGCAGGATAGACGTTCGGACGTAAACACAAGTTCTGCATGCCTTGTTCGCCGTCGAATTTATAGAGATCAATTATGACGTGTTTCTCAATCTCGAAGTCCTCAAACCTTGCCTCGGGCAGGAATGATTTAGCTCTAGCGTATTGAAGATGCCACAAAAGTTGCCGTTGAAGACGACCTCCCTCAATAGAGTCTGACGGTTTCCCGTCCTCCATTAATCGAAAGACATCGCCGCATTTCACATGTTCTGCCAGAATCATAGGCAAGGCTTCTATCCACTGGGCGGCGCGATCGGAGAGCTGAAGGCTTAGCTGAACTGCAAAAGCATCCGCCTGGTAATCAATAAAGCGAAATGACTCGTCCGCTTGGATCGAGTATCTATATGTATTTGAATCGACGTGCTGCCCAATATGAAGAAATTCGTGGAGGAAGAACAAACGACACATTTGTTCTCTTTCGAGGAGCGTGCTTTTCCTGTCTTCCCACCATTTGCGAAACGCAATCAGCAGTTTGTTCGAAAGGAAAAACTTTCGTTCAAAGACAACATGGTCATACAAACCGCCGTGGATTGGCTCGTCTGGAACTACTTCAAGTCCGAGTATATCGTTCGACCCTAACAGCGAATGTTTTTCTCTGATTGAGTCATTCAACTCGATGTCTCTCAGCAAGCGAGTTAATGCATCAGCAAATAGCGCCCGCTCAGCATCAACATCGCCGGCGATTTCTTGCGTCTGAGGTGAGCGGTCACTACGATCAGGCGCTGCCTTCTGGCTCTCACTCTTGGAAACATCTGCGCCCTCACAGTACTCGTACAGTCTCGAGAGTGCATCAGGTTCCCAACCCTGATAGTCAATCGAATCATTCCAAAACGTTTGCCACGCTTCGTTAAGTATTGCGTGGACGAAATCAGAGACAGCCGGACCCACGATCCGACAACCGGTCTTGACAAAAGCCTCGTATGCAATCGTCTCAATTTTTCCGACAAGTTCTCGCGGATAACAACGGCGATATTCTGCACGCCTGCCCTTGCTAGCGACCTTAACGACCTCATCCCATCGTGTTTCGATTGCGTTAGCTTGATCTTCAAAACCAAGCCTGTCGAGTCCGAAAAGCATAACTTGCATCCGAGCGTCGTCAGCCGGGTGCGTGAGTGGCTTTTCAGTAGGCACGGCAAACGCATCAGAAGATCTCTTCCCACACAAATGAACATGTGCCCACGCGTACGCAGGCCCTAACGTGTAGATAGCAAAAAGATCACAGATCAGCTCGGTTGCCCAGTTCTGATACCAGCACTGCAGCCACAATTCGAGGTAGCTCACAAGCTCCCTTGGCCCACGTTGCCGTTCTTCGTTTTGCATCTCTGTGACAAAATGTTCGAGGACGAGATCCCGAATGTCACTAAGAGCCTCACGTAAAGGCCGAGTCGCCGGGAGATTGCTATTTGTTAACAAAGGGTGCGCTAGTTCATGGTAAATGTCAGGTAGATGCAACAGCGAGTAACCCTCGCCTGGGGGAACACATAGCAAATTGAAATTGAATCGTGTGTGAATGTAGAAGTATTGTCGTGATATCGAAGTGACTGCTGGGGGTAGGATAAGTGGATAGCGTATTTCCTTTCTAATCTGTCGGACCAGTCGATTTAGCTGTAAATCAATTTTGTTGGCCCTTTCGAGCGCCGTCAGTCCAACACTTTCGATGAACTCAATGTCACGCAATGCGCGCTGATACTTCCGATGTCTTTCAGTCTGTTGTCTAAGGTTCCGTGGGCCCTTTTGACTTAGCTTTCTGAGAGTGTCGACGACCCGGTTCAGTTCGTCGTAGCACCTGAGTGCCAAAGGTACGAGTTCCTCAGACGCATCGGAGGGGATTCTTACCAGCGCCTTTTCGGCGCGCGCGATTGCTTCAACAAACGCAACTTCGGAATATTCCGCCACAGTTAGAGTCCTTGAATCCTCGCCATCACTGTTTGTTGTTCTTGCTCGAGCACTGATGCGAGCTTCTCCAGCTGGTTCACAGTCGTATCGTTCAGGGAATTCCCTATTAGAACGGAACCGAGATCGGCCCATGTTTGACGATCGCCTGATTTAAACAGCCCGAGCAGAACTACCAAGGCGCGCGAGGGTGTGTGGATCCAATTCTTTTGGCCCAACCCGATTAACAGTTTTCCCAGTTCTTGGCGTGTGACGCTAGAATCAGCTGACACACCGTCCTTTAAATCGGCAAGGGCACCGTCAATGAGCTCGGCGCATTCGTGTAGCTCTTCATAAAAGCTCGATTGTGACCCAATTTCGCTCATCGCGCCGCTCCTTTCACTTTGGCAAGAATTTCCTCAAAAGCTTCTTCGTCAAATTTCCCGGCCTCCTCTGCAAGATACCGATCGTTAAGCTTGATAGTGATCGGGTAGCGCGTACAGTCCTCGGGGCGCGTCCACGCCAAAGCAGTAAGCGCATATACATCTTCAAGACAAAACTCTATAGGCATAGGACCTTCAACCAGCCGTACATGAAGAGGCTTAACCGTACCGTTCCTACGAAAGGCTCGGCCCGTTGCGCACAAGTAACCTTCAGTTCGACTGGGCAGGTAATAATAGCCAACCTGGGGATTCAGGATTATCTGCCCCTCGCCGCTAATGTTTGTAACTTCAAACAACCGCAGAGGCGCTGGAGAGGTCTTTTGTATTTCCAAAACGGTAAGTGTGAGGTTCTCAGCAATCCCATCGACGCCCTTAAGTTCGCTGATCGCTTCCCGAGCACCTGCTAACTCTTCAGGAAAAGCTTTTCCATCGCGGTGCAATACTACGTTTCTTATTACGTCGTGCCGGGCCGCGGCCTCCTTCCTCAAAATATCAGCCAAAATCCTCTTAACTTGCCGTTGATCAAGTTTCTCCTTTTGTGACGAGGTATCCAAGTGAAAGCGGATATCCTGCCCATTACTGCCAACGACTACGAATCCCGCAGAGTTGTTTTTGACATCTATGCCCACAATAAGATCAGCGTGAAGCTTCGTATCTAAAACACAGGGCCATCTTTGATTGTTTAGCAGAATCTTGTTAATGGCGACGCCGCGAAGATAACCCGATAGCTGCCGAGACCGGTCTTTGCGAACACGATAAGAAACCTCCCCGTTTTGTCCGCGCGCGAAGCGGTAGCAATCCGCCAAAAAGGCCGAATGTATAACAGTGGCTTGAATCTTATAGTCACGTAGTCGCCTCATCAGCATAGCCGCGAGCGGATCTTCTTTCCGCTTATCGCGATCCTCGATATAGTGGACCATTACAACTCCGTAACCAAGCCCGTCGCTCTCGGCCTCTACAGCCTTCAAAATGGCCGTGCCTTGTGCTACGAATGTACGGGGTCCGCTGTCGTCATAAACGATTAACTTGTAAACGAAGCCGTCCTCTTGTGGAAACAAATCATCCACAACTTCGGCCAACGCTCTTAGGGCCTCTCCGCCATAGCTGTCACTTACGCTGCGCGGAATGATCAGATATTGTCGATCTAAAGGTTTGTTGCTGTAGAAACCTGGACCGTTCCGCCCTAACATGGAGAGCCGGACTCTACCTAGGTTATCCAACGAAGCATGCTGCGCTCCAGGCGTGCCCCGCACCGACAATCTCTGATCGTTACCAAATTTGTAATCAGGAATGGCAAACTTTCGGATTGGGACTGACAATGGTTTCGAATCAATTTCGAGTGTCACCTGCTCGAATTTGAGATTGTTTAGAAAGTCTCGTTGATAACGATGGATTAAAGCCCGACGAGGTTCAGGGTCTATGATTGATCTGCTATGTAGTCTCTTCATCTCGGGGTCATGTGGTCCACAAACCGGGTAACACAAAGCAGCGGGTGCCGAGCGCTGCTCGTTCTTGTTGTTCAGGTAGTAGACCACTGACGCGTCCTTGGGTAGAGCAGCGAGATCCCGCGGGAAAGGTTTTCTTGTCACGTTTCGAATGAAGTGCAGCAGAGGTACTTCATTATCTGTGACGAGACATTCTGAGACATTTAGATCAGAAAGAAACTGGGGCTTGAATTCATACCAAGTATGACCGTAGTGATAAATACAACTCCGTTTTTTCAGTCGCTCGAACTCGTCGTGAGTTAAATACGTAGGCAGTGGCCGTTGTTTTACGTACTTGTTGGCGACTTCGATACAAAGGCCCATTCCGCCATTTGGTGTTACAACGACTCGCGCATTGAATCCTCGAAAATGATCGATGTCCTTCCCGGTAGACATAGGATCGAAGGTAAAGAACGGCTGACCTGCTCCAGGCGACCATAATCGCTTGTCCACACCCAGCGGTTCACGAAGCATGAACTGGAGGAACCGCATGCAAAGGTCATCATTTTCTGGCGAGCGTAGTGTGTAGTCGATTTCAAACGTCCCCTCGACGGGATCTAGATACGCCGTAGCACGAATTAAGTTGACACGATCCGGAACCGCGGGCGCATCGTCCCTAACGACCAAGAACAACTGGCCCTGATTGCGAGTCGTGCTGACAGGCCGTTGCAGTCTGTAACTGAGATCGCGAACTAACGTATCGACATTCTGAAAGTATTGTGGGTGATTAGGGTGCAAACCACGAATGAGATACCGACGGTACCGGGAGGAAAGCTGCGACAAGTTTAGAATAGGGAAGATGTTCGTCTCAAGTCCTGGCATGAATGCTCCTTCGCCGAAACCTCTTCCCAGCAGATGGAACGGAACGGACACCGCTGACAAGTGTCGGGAAAAATTGTTACGGGCATTTCATTGTAAGTGATTACTTCATTTGAAACTGAGCGCACCGCAAGCCACATCCGCGTGGCGGTAACACTGATGTAATTCTCTGCGTTTCTGATGTCCTGCTCGGTTAGACAGTAAGGCCGTAGCTGCTTTGTGAGCAGTTGTGCCTCAAACAACTTTATATCCTGAGGAGAGTGACTTCTGAGATCGATAGGAAAATCACGATGGGGTCTACAGCGATTCAGCGCAATAGCATATAACGCCAATTGCAAACGATAGTCCTTCGCGCCAAAAGTGTGGACTTTCCAATCTATGATTAGTGGCGGACCACTTCTGAATATAGCGATCAAATCAGGTCGAGCCATCACATTCACACCAGAATGGCGAAACAAAAGTGATCTTTGGGGGATTAATTGGGACGCTTTTCGTAGGGTCCGCAAAAGCTCTGACATTTCGAGAAAATGGGTCAACGCTTGTTCTACTTCAATCCATGCAGTTTCCAATTCTGCTTCGATTTCTTCGCCATATTCGAGGGCGTATAGGGCGACATATGAATTACCAGCTTTTTGAGCCGTCATCCCCGCCTCTCGCCACCGTTTATTCCTGGCAAAATCTAACTGCCTATCAAACCGCTCCTTTGCCGCAGTAAGAACTCGCTGACGCGAGACAACCGCTCCTGTTCGAAGTGCGGGAATAACTTCATCGCAAATGACGCCATCCACCAGCGACCCTCGCCACGCAGAAACTGACTGAAGCTTAGAAAGCAAGAACGCTTCTCGGGCGAGCGGATCGCGCCGGTTCCACTTGGCAAGTTGTGTGGCGAAAAACCATTGCCGCGGGCACCTGCCAAATGTTCGGCTGTGAGAGAATGACCACCTTAACTTCATTGGCGACCTTGTCTCCTTCGGCGTGAGCGAAGAAGCTCTACAAAATCGACAACTGCATCTTCTTCGTCTTCCGTTAACCTTCCAACGCGTGCGTGCAACATGGAGTTCCCTGCGAGCGGTTTGGGAACCGGATAGCCGGCCAACTCCATGATCCCCGCATAAGCTACTCCATAAAGCTTGCTTAGTTTATGCAGGACCACCGGTGAAGGTTGTTTGATCTTCTCACTTTCTAATTGGCTCAAGTAAGCATTAGAGACGTTCGTCTCTTCCTCAACGTCACGTAACGATAGGCCAGCCTTATTTCTAGCCTTGCGAAGGAACTCACCGAGAGTAAGACGCGTTTGTTTGGGCATGTGCTAAGGTTAGCGGGCATGTGCTAAGTATGTCAAGCAGATTTTGGCAAGACCGAAGTAGGAGTGAGAGTTGCTTAATCGAACTGTGTCAGTTATACAAGCCAAGCTCATTATGCGCACCGCAACACGGTGAACAAGCTTTTATGAACAGAGAGTGTGCCTATTGCGGAAAGGCCGGACCGTTAACGAAGGAGCATATTGTTCCGGCGTTCCTTAGCAGGAGGTTTCCGGAGATTGATACCGGTATCCCTCCGAAAAGTAAACACGTCGCTAAATTTGAGGGGACGATGCGCGACGTGTGCTCTAATTGCAACTCAGGTCCTCTAAGCGAACTGGATGCTTACGCGCAATCTTTCGTAGAGCAGAATAAACTTCACCGCACTTTCCATTTGAAGCGACCAAGCATTCTCGTAACTTACGATTATGAAAGGCTTCTCCGATGGCTTCTCAAAGTTTCGTACAACGCTATGCGGACGGCGGATCGAGATATTGCGACAATCTCACAGTGTAAGGGCTTTATTCTTGGCTCGGAGTCGTTACCCTATTATCCCGAGATCTTCGTTGAAGTGATTCGCAATATGCCCATCCCGGATCGTGCAAGGCATAAGCTCCCTTCATCCATTAAAAATGCGGAGTCTTTGACCGCGCACAGATTCCGAGTCGGAACATTCGGTTTCCCGGGAAGCGAAGCGTCCAGCGTTTGTCGCTTTGTAGCTATCAATGCGTTTTACTTTTACTTGATGCTACTTCCGTCAACTCTTCGCAGCGAAAAACGGGATCAGATTTTCGTCGGGTTTCGGAAGGCTGTTCGATATGCGCTTCGCCTGCGCGCCGATCGGAAAGCCGTATCTGTGAAAGTTTCTAAGAACACCTTGGATGACGTTTACCGCGAGCAATTTGTCCGCGAGTGGCCGGCTTGGAAAGAGTACTTCGCGAACACCGACTTGAACGATCTTTGATCTGTTAAGAGGGATATCGCAGTCACTCGATGTAGCCTATAAAGTCGAACCGCGTCTCACGGAGGTCGCGTTTTTTGCCAAGGTCTTCTGTACTAATCACTATTCCAACGACAGTTCCGCATTCTACAAATTCACCAGCTTGGGGTGATTGAAAGACGATCTTGCCCGGTTCAACCGGCGGATCATAACGATGGGCTAGGACACGGATGTTGAGCTTCGAATTGTGAAGCGTGGTTTCGGCTGTCTTGTAATCAAGGCCAACAAGCGGAGGGACGCGCGTTTGTGGAGGTCGTGAGAGTCGTTCACGTCTAACTGATAAGGCGAGCCCTGAAAGAGCGATGGCAGGCAGCACTATAAAACAGAGGAGGGCCATGATTGTAACCGTCGCTGCCAACAATGGTTTATTGCGTGTGTAGTAGCCCAAAAGGAATCCTAAGAGAAAATGCATTTGAGTTTCCTGCTTTCTAAAGAATAAAAAACTAAGGAGCACTAACGCTCATTTTGTTTATGGGGTTGGTGAGTGATTCGGCTGAACCGCCAGTTATGACTGATTAAGGTTTGAAACCGATCTCGCTCCAAAATCTGTTTACTTCGTCGAGAGGTTCATTTCTAAGAGTCGCGTACCATTCGGAGATCGTAAGAATTCTGAGGCTTGTATTTTCTCGTAAGGCATCATCAATTCCTTTTGGTCCATTCCAGAAAACAACCTTCGTTGTGGTAGATAATTCGTGCTCTCTGGAGTCTTGCTCGCGCATGACGATCAATCTGGCGAGCTGTCGGCACACCGCAGGATTGATTCTGTGATCTGAGTCAAAGGCAATCAGCGCGTTATATGGCCTTGCGGCTGTGACGAGTTCACTGTGGGAACAGGTCACTCCCGACGTCGCGATCACCCAAGCATTCGGTCTAAACCGTACTACGGTATCAGCCTTCAACGCTCCCTCAGTGATAAGCACTGTTTCGCCTGGAGGAAGCTCCCGCTGAACAAAAGTGAAGTGTATTGGTGTTCCGGAACTGGTGCCGTGCCGCTCGAGTGGCGATGAGAGCCAGAAGTATCTCTTCTCATCAGACAAAATGTCATTTGCATGCAATCTGATTTGGCAGGCTTGAATCAGGCCGTTCGCATCTTTATACGGCACTATCAGAAGCGGCATGAGATAGTTGTGCGGTTTCCAAATGTGGACCACGCCAGATGGTTCCTGCCAAAAACCAGGCACACCGATTACACCTGTGCCTGAGTGGGATTTGGCGTATTCGGGGAAACGGGCGCACACATAATGATTCAAAATCCCGGCGAGAGCGGCGCGCCCGTGTTTTGTCTGAGGTAGTGCGCCGTAGCTTGTTGCATGCTCCTTGAGCAGTCCTCGTGAAAGCAATCCTCCTAAGCCGGTGACGAGTTCATCCATGTAGTTGGAAGCGGGCGAGCTCCTTATTAACTCCCGAAAAACGGCGTCTCTTATCTCCAAGGGAGCTGGCGTAATTAATTGACTGTTGCGGATCTTAATTCTTGGTCGAATCATGAGGAATGGAATTTCCGGATGGACGTGGATATTTCCACCATTGCGGGATAGCCCGCGAGATCCCGCACTGATTCGCATGCAGATGGAAGTACCTTCGTCCCTCGAAAAGCCACAATAAGTGGGTTTGCCACAAATCCGGCACGGACGTTTCTTACTAACACGGGCAAAGCCGACCGAAATCATGGGTTTACGTTATTGCTGCGCGCGGTTGGGATGAGATCGTGCGCGAAAATTCTCATTTTATGACCGACAAAATTCTCATTTTATGACCCACGAATTTCACTTTATGACCGAGAAATTTCACTTTATGACCGAACCCACAAACAACAAACATTTCGCTCACCCGATCCGAAGCCTTGCTGAATGAGCGTTCATTCAGTATTATGCAGGACTGTTAATCTGGCGGGAGTGTCGGAGGAGGGATATGCGCGTTGAGAAGGCGGCGGTCTTGGGGAGTGGGACTATGGGAGCGCAGATTGCCGCGCACCTGGCGAATGCGGGTGTGCCGACGCTGCTGTTAGATATACCGCCACGTGAACTGACGCCGGAGGAGCTGGCAAAAGGGCTGACGCTGGAAAGTCCGCAGGTTAAGAATCGGATTGCGCGCGGGGGGCTCGAGGCGGCGGTGAAGGCGAAGCCCGCGGCGTTCTTCACGCCAGAGTTTGCCTCACTCGTCACGGCGGGGAACCTCGAGGATGATCTGTCGAAAATAAAAGATTGTGATCTGATCATCGAGGCGGTCGTTGAGAATTTACAGATCAAGCGGTCGTTGTTCGAGCGGGTCGAACAATATAGAAGACCTGGATCTATTGTTGCCTCGAATACGAGCGGTATTCCGATTCACCTGCTCGCCGAAGGGCGCTCTGAAGATTTCAAACAACACTTCCTCGGCGTTCACTTCTTCAATCCACCGCGTTACCTGCACCTCGTCGAGATCATTCGCACTGAGTGGACCAAGCCCGAAGTCTCCTGTTTCGTTTATGGCTTTCTAGATCAGCGACTCGGCAAGGGCGTAGTGCCGGCGAAGGATCGTCCAAACTTCATCGCGAATCGCATCGGCACATTCGGCGCGCTCTTCACGATCAAGACGATGCTCGACGACGGCTACTCGATCGAAGAAGTCGACAAGATGACTGGTCCGGCAGTGGGGCGTCCGAAGTCCGCGACATTCCGAACATTCGACCTCGTCGGACTGGACGTCTTTACACACGTCATCAAAAATCTTTACGAAGCGCTGCCCGAAGACGAAGAGCGCGAGATGTTTGTTGTGCCTGAAGTGCTCGCGACGATGGTCCAACGCGGTCTCCTCGGCAACAAAACCAAAGCCGGCTTCTACAAAAAACAAAAGGGTGAAGGCGACAAACGCGAGATCTGGGCGCTCGACACCGCCACACTCGACTACCGCCCGTCTGAAAAGGTCAAACTTCCTTCGCTCGACATGGCGAAGAACATCGAGGACCTGCCTGAGCGAATCAAGACGCTCACGTGGGGCAAAGATCGCGCGGGCGCGTTCCTTTGGAAGACGCTCTCTCGCACGCTCGTTTACGCCGCGAAACGTATTCCCGAAATCGCAGATAACGTCGTCGAAGTCGATCGTGCGATGCGTTGGGGCTTCGGCTGGGAACTCGGGCCATTCGAGGTTTGGGACGCGCTCGGCGTCGAGAAGTCTGTCGCGCGTATGAAAGAAGACGGACTCGCAGTGCCGGCGAATGTCGAGCAGATGCTCGCGTCCGGCGCGACCTCATTCTATAAAAAAGAAAACGGGCAGCAGTCGTACTTCGACTTCGCGAGTGGCAAGTATGTTCCGCTCATCGACCAGCCAGGCGTTTTGATACTGAAATCGATCAAGGAGCGCACGGGCGTCATCAAGAAGAACTCGGGCGCCTCGCTGATCGACATTGGCGACGGTGTCGCATGTCTCGAGTTTCACTCGAAGATGAACGCGATTGGCGGCGACACGCTTCAGATGTTGAAGTTCGCACTCGGCGAAGTCGAGAAAAACTTCGTCGGTCTCGTCGTCGGCAATCAGGGCGTGAACTTCTGCGTCGGCGCAAACATCATGTTGATGCTGATGGAAGCGCAGGAGGAAAACTGGGAAGAGCTCGACATGATGGGCCGCGTTTTCCAGAACGCGACGATGAGTTTGCGCTACTCGCCGAAGCCGGTCGTCGTTGCTCCGTTCCAGATGGTCTTTGGCGGCGGTTGTGAGATGGTCCTGCATGGCGATCGAGTGAGAGCGGCAGCCGAGACATATATAGGACTGGTCGAGGTCGGTGTCGGAATCATTCCCGCGGGTGGCGGCACGAAAGAGATGCTGCTGCGCATGATGGATTCGATTCCGAAAGGCGTCAACGATGCGGATCCGTTTCCGTTTGTGAAGCGTGCGTTCGAGACGATCGCGCTCGCGAAGGTTGCGACATCAGCGGAGGAGGCACGAGCGCTCGGTTTCCTGGCGGCTGATGATTCGATCTCGATGAATGCCGATCGCTTGATCGCGGACGCAAAGAAGGAAGTGCTGGCGCTCGCTGCGAGTGGATACGTTCAACCGCAACAACGCAAAGATATTCTGGCGCTGGGCGACCCCGCACTTGCAACTCTGAAACTCGGCATTCACCAGATGAAGCGCGCCGGGTATATTTCGGATCACGATGCTGAGATCGGAACGCAGCTCGCGCGGATTCTGACCGGCGGCGAGTTGAATCATCCGACGCGTGTTTCCGAGCAGTATCTGTTGGATCTCGAGCGTGAAGCGTTCCTCAAGTTAGTGGGCATGCGCAAAACGCAGGAACGTCTCGCGCACATGTTGAAGACAGGAAAACCGTTAAGAAATTAGCCGCGGATTTTCGCGGATAAACGCGGATAGGAAAAAGTTATGAGAGATGCAGTGATCGTATCGGCGGTTAGAACAGCGGTTGGGAAGGCGCCGAAGGGGACGTTGCGGACCACTAGGCCGGATGAGATGGGCGGGACCGTGATAAAGGAAGCACTAGCGCGTGTTCCGGGGCTGGAGACGTCAGAGATTGAAGACGTCATTATGGGTTGTGCCATGCCTGAGGCGGAGCAGGGGATGAACGTCGCGCGCGCGGCTGCGATTCGCGCGGGATTGCCGGTGGAGACGAGTGCGATGACGATCAATCGCTTTTGTTCGTCGGGACTACAGTCGATCGCGATGGCGGCCGATCGGATCAAGAGCGGTGGTGCGGAAGTGATCGTCGCCGGTGGTTTGGAAACGATGTCGATGATTCCGATGGGCGGTCACATCATTCGTCCGAATCCATATCTTGTCGAACACTATCCTGACTTTTATCTGAGCATGGGACTCGCCACCGAGAACGTTGCGCGCAAGTATGAAGTGACGCGTGAGGAGCAGGATGAGTTTGCGCTGCGCTCGCACACGCGCGCTGCGGCGGCGCTGGATTCGGACAAGTTCAAGGATGAAGTCGTGCCGTTACATGTCGTGCTTGAAGACATGGATGAAAACGGCAAGAAGCAACGGCGCGAAGTCGTATTTGATAAAGACGAAGGTGTGAGGCGCGACACGTCAGCCGAAGGTTTAGGGAAGCTCAAGCCCGCGTTTCATGTGAAGGGAACGATCACAGCCGGCAACGCGTCGCAGATGTCTGACGGCGCCGCGGCAGCGATCGTGATGTCTGACTCGCGTGCGCGTGCGTTGGGGGCGAAACCTTTGGCGCGCTTTGTTGCCTACGCGACTGCCGGTTGTCCGCCGGAAGAGATGGGTATTGGACCAGTGTTCGCGATCCCGAAGGCTTTGAAACTAGCCGGACTGACGCTCAACGATATCGATGTGATTGAGTTGAACGAAGCGTTTGCGGCGCAGTCGCTCGCCGTGATCAAGACGTTGGGACTCGATCCGGATAAAGTCAACGTCAATGGTGGCGCGATCGCGTTGGGCCATCCGCTCGGTTGCACGGGCGCGAAATTGACGGCGAGCATTCTGCGCGAGTTGGAGCGGCGGAATGGAAGATATGGAATGGTGACGATGTGTGTCGGCGGTGGTATGGGCGCCGCTGGAATTTTGGAAAGGCTTTAACCACGGATTACACGGATTATTGACGGATTTGGAGGAAACTATGTCAGCCGTAGCCGAACAGAAAAAGCTTATCAAAGGTGGCGCATTCCTGATCGAGGAGCGGACACCGGAGGAGATCTTCACGCCGGAGGATTTCACCGAAGAGCATCGCATGATCGCCGAAACCACGCGGCAGTTTGTCGATAACGAAGTAGTGACGCGCATCGACGAGCTCGAAAAGCACGACTGGAAACTGTCGCGCGAGCTCGTTGCCAAAGCGGCTGACCTCGGATTGATCGGCGCCAACATTCCCGAAGAATACGGCGGGCTCGGTCTCGATCAAACGAGCGGCGCACTCATCGGCGAGAACATCGGGCGCTCAGCTTCGTTCGCCACCACGCTCGGCGCGGAAAGTGGCATCGGACTGTTGCCGATCGTTTACTTCGCAACCGATGCAGCGAAGCAGAAGTACCTGCCGAAGATCGCGGCGGGCGAGTTGATCACCGCTTACGCGTTGACCGAAGCGGGCTCGGGTTCTGACGCGATGGCAGCGAAGGCGACGGCGCGTCTCAGCGACGACGGCAAGGAATACATTCTTAACGGCGAGAAGATGTGGATCACCAACGGCGGTTTCGCCGATATCTTCATCGTGTTCGCGAAAGTTGATGGCGACAAGTTCAGCGCGTTCATCGTCGAGCGCCAGCCGGGTCTGACGTCAGGCGCCGAAGAGCACAAGATGGGCATCAAGGGATCGAGCACGACGGCGCTCGTGCTTTCCGACGTGCGCACGCCGGTTGAGAACCTGCTCGGCGAAGTCGGTAAAGGTCACAAGATCGCTTTCAACGTGCTGAACATCGGACGATTTAAACTCGGGGCGATGTGCTGCGGCGGAATGAAGTTGATGGTCCATGAGTCGGTGCGTTACGCGAACGAGCGGCACCAGTTTGGAAAATCGATTTCGTCGTTTGGCGCGATCAAAGCGAAGCTTGCGGAGCAGGCGATTCGCACGTGGGTGGGCGAGTCGATGATCTACCGCACGCTCGGAATGATTGAAGCGGGCGTCGGTGCGGTCGATTCGAAGGACATGGACGCGCGGTTGCGCGCGATCGAGGAGTACGCTGCGGAATGCTCGATCATCAAGGTCGCGCTTTCTGAGTACTGCGATTTCGTGGTTGACGAGATGGTCCAGATTTATGGTGGCTACGGCTATTCTGCTGACTATCCGGCGGAGCGTGCGTATCGCGATTCGCGTATCAACCGGATCTTCGAAGGCACGAACGAGATCAATCGCATGCTGATTCCGGGGCGTTTGATGAAGAGCGCGTTGAGCGGCAACCTGGCACTGCTTCCGGCGGCGCAGGCGTTGATGGATGAGGTGTTGTCGCCGCAGATGGCGGGTTTCGATGATGACGATTCGCTGCTGGCGGCCGAGCAAAAACTGACCACGAACGCGAAGAAAGTCGCGCTCATGACACTCGGGACAGCCGCGCAGAAGTACATGATGAAGCTTGGCGACCAGCAGGAAATCCTGATGGGAATAGCGGACATCATCATGGACACCTATGCGATGGAAACGGCAATCCTGCGCGCGCGCAAGCTCGCTGCGTCGCAGGGCGAGGACGCCGCGGAGCGATACCTCGACATGACGCGCGTGTTCTGTAACGATGCCGTTCAACGTATCGAATCGAAGGCGAAGAATACGCTTGCAGGCATGTCGGAAGGTGATGAGCTGCGAACGCTGTTGGCCGCGTTGCGACGCTTTACGAAGTTGCAGCCGCTGAACACGATTGCTGCACGTCAGCGTATCGCCGATGATCTCATCGCCGCGAACAAGTGGATCTATTAAACCGAAGCACGGGTGGCCACGGAGGGCCACCCCTACAGTTGTCGCTCAGCGAGCGCCTCCAATGATGTGGCGTGATTGACTACAACTGTAGGGCGGCCCTCCGTGGCCGCCCGTCATTCGAAACTTCATGCGCGTTGTTCCAATTTCACTGCCGACTCCATTTTATATTGGTCCGGTAAACGTCTATCTGATCGCCGAAGATCCGTTGACGATCATCGACACTGGACCAAAGACGAAAGAAACGATTGAGGCGTTGCGTGCGGGACTACGCAAAGCCGGGTATCTCGTTTCCGATCTGCGTCGCATCGTACTCACGCACGCCCACGAAGATCATTGTGGCCTAGCGCGTTCCCTGCGTGACGAAGCCAAGAACGCCGAAGTTTTTGTTCATAACTGGGAGACGGGCCATCGCCACAGTCGTCTCGAGTATGAGGAGCACCGCACGCTGCTCGTGCGCGCCGGTGTTCCTGACGCTGAGATCGAACGCATGCGCGGCCTGTATGAGTACATGCGCAGGTACGCGGATTCGTTTGGCGACGACGAATATACGTCGTTGTGGGACGAAGGTGAGCTCGAGTTTGAGTCCGGCAGTTTGCGGATTCTGCACACACCGGGTCACACGCCCGGTTCGTGCTCGTTTTTGCGCGAAGCCGACCGCACGATCATCGCCGGCGATTGTGTGTTGAAGCGGATTACGCCGAATCCGGTACTCTCGCCCGATCCGATCGATCCGACGCGACGCTTTCCATCGTTGGCGGAATACCTCGTGAGTTTGGCGCGGTTACGATCGTTCTCACCGACGCTCGTTTATGGCGGGCATGGCGAACCTATCCACGATTACGAGGAGCTTTTCCACCGGTATTTCCGCGCATTTCAGGACCGGCAGGCGCAGGTGATCGGGCTCATTCCGAAATTAGGCATGACGGCGTGGGATGTTGCGCTCAAGATGTTTCCGCAAGCTGACGATGTGCACCGGTTTTTGTCGGTCTCCGAAGCCGTCGCCCACCTCGACCTCGCGCACACGGAAGGCAAGATCGCCTACGAACTCCGGGACCAAACGGAAATCTACAAACCATTAACTTAAGCCGCGGATGAATGCAGATAACGCGGACCAGAATTTTTTTGGAACCGTCCTGCCTAGCCTGCGTGTAACCGCAAAACTCTTCCGGAGGAAACTCGCATGAAAGCTAAATATTCTTTTAGTCTCCTGCTTGCTCTAATTCTGGCCGTGGGGGTCGTAGCCGCGCAGCAGCCCGCGCCGCCGCCTCCGTCTCCCCCCGACGAACCGATGGATCAAACGTTCTCTTTTTTCATTGATGGTGGTGGTTTCCTTGGCATCTATGCCGAGAACGTCAGCCGCGAGAACATGGGCCGCTATCACATGAGCCAGGTGCGCGGCGTGGGCGTGACGCAGGTTGTCAAAGATAGCCCAGCCGAGAAAGCCGGCTTACGCAAAGACGACGTCATCCTGCGCATCGACGGTGAGAACGTCTCGAGCGTTCGCAAACTCAATCGACTAGTTGCGGAGCTCGCTCCTGATCAGAGTGTCAGAGTGAGTTTTAGTCGTGGGGGTGCGGAACAGGAAGTCACCGCAACAGTTACGAAACGCCTCAACCAGAGCTTCGCCGGTGATGTCTTTCCTGGCGGACCGAAGATGTGGAAATGGGAAGGCACTACTCCGAAAGCATTTAAATGGGAAGGTCCACTCATCCAGCGCGGTGATCTCTTTGACAACGATGGCAACTTCTCATTCTCGCTTGGCAACACTCGCCGGATCGGCGTGAGCACGATGGAGCTGACGAAGCAGCTTGCCGACTATTTTGGCGTCACGAGTGGCAAAGGCGTGCTGGTGACGTCGGTTATTAACGATGGACCAGCAGCGAAGGCTGGAGTGAGAGCCGGCGACGTGATCACCGCGATCGAAGGTGAAGAAGTCGACTCGCCTGGTGACTTATCGCGCGTCATCAATCGTAAGAAAGAGGGCGATGTTACGCTCACGATCATTCGGAACAAGTCGCAACAAACGATTCGCGTGACGCCGAGCGAAGCAAAGGTTCCGGGAACGTTGGACCGTCCGCAGGTTGGACGGCGCATCGTGATTCCGCGGATCGATTTTCCCGATATCGATATCGCCATGCCGAGAGTGGTGGTTCCGGCGGTGTCGATTCCGTCGATCAACATCAACATGCCGCGCATTCGCGTCACGCCCCGCCGTATCCGGACTGTAAACGGCCCCATTTAGCTGAGTACGACACTCAGTATCCACAGATTACGCAGATCAAGTCTGTGTAATCTGTGGATACTTGCATCAACCGTGTTGGTTGTGTGATGATCGCGGGCGATGGGAATCGTCATAAACAGCCCTGATCTTTTGAGGAGTGCATAAAGAGTGAAAGCGGAATTGCAGAAGTTAATCGCTTTGCAGAATCTTGATACGACCATACGAAAACTAGAAAAAGACCAACAAGCAACACCCGAAAGGCGCGCTGAGATCGAGAGAGAGTTCGATCAGCGCGCCTTTGAAATTAGGGCGCTCGAAAACCGCCGCGACGAAGCCAAACACACGCGAGCCCGCCTCGAAAACGAGGTCATGGAGCAGAAAGGCCGCGCCGAACGAGCCGAGCGAAACCTGATGTCGTCGAAGAAGCCGGATGAATACACCGCCGCGATTCGTGAGGCAGACGCAGCGCGCAAGCAGATCTCAGGCCTGGAAACACAAATTCTCGAACAAATGGAGCAACTCGAACAAGCGGAAGGCTCTTTAAAGGAGCGTGCAGACGAGATCGCCACCATGAATTCCGATCGCGAGACGAAGCTTAAGGCGTTTGACGAGGAGAGTGGAACGATGGGCGACCGGTTGGCTACAGCTCGCAAAGAACGCGAAGAAGTGTTTGCGAGTCTGCCGAAGCCGATGAGTGCTCTGTATTCTAGAATCGGAGCGCGAATCCGCGATGGCGTGGCCGTCGCCGAGGCGCGCAATCGTTCGTGCAGCGCGTGTTTCATGTCTTTGCGGCCGCAGATGATGGCCGAGATCCGGCGTGGGGATGAGATCATCACGTGTGATAACTGTGGTCGCATCCTTTACGTCGCACCGCCGGCAGAACCGGTTAAGGCGGATGCAGCGAAGACACAGCCGAACGTTGCGGTCAGTTAACGACAGTCGTAGACAGGATTTACAAGATTTAGACAAGATTTACAGGACATGTTTCTTGTAAATCCTGTTCGTATCTTGTTAATCCTGTCTAACTTTCAAGGGGGAAATGAATGCGTGTTCTGGTAACTGGCGGCGCGGGGTATATCGGAAGTGTCGTCACTGAAGAATTGGTAAACGACCGCCACGAAGTCGTGGTCTACGACAATTTATCCAAAGGACATCGCGGCGCCGTTGTTGACGGCGCCCGTTTTGTTGAAGGCGATCTTTTTGAGGCAGACAAGCTTCGCCAAACACTGAACGACAATCGCATCGATGCGGTCATTCACATGGCTGCGTCGTCGCTTGTCGGTGAGTCGGTCGAGAAGCCCGCGAAGTATTATCAAAACAACGTTGTCGCGGGATTGGTTTTACTCGACGCGATGCACGATTGCGGTGTTCGTCGCCTCGTCTTTTCTTCAACTGCGGCGACGTATGGTGAGCCCGAGGCACAGCCGATCTTCGAATCAGCGCAGACCAATCCCACCAATACTTACGGCGAAACAAAACTCGCATTCGAACGAGCGATGCACTGGTACGAGAAGGCGCACGGGCTCCGGTATGCATCGTTGCGATATTTCAATGCTGCTGGCGCGAGTGAGAAGTGTGGCGAGGATCACGATCCCGAGACGCACATCATCCCGATCACGTTGCAGGCGGCGGCCGGGAAGCGCGCTCACGTTGAGATTTTTGGCGACGATTATCCGACGCCTGATGGGACGTGCATTCGCGACTACATTCACGTGATCGATTTGGCGCGCGCGCACATTCTCGCGCTCGACGTTCTAAGCGAGCGTAGCGCGACCTACAACCTCGGGTGTGGTGGCGATGGATACAGTGTCCGCGACGTGATCGAGACGGCAAAGCGTGTCACAGGAAAAGAAATCCCGGTTCGCATGGGACCACGACGCGCAGGTGATCCGGCAGTGTTGATTGCGAGCTCAGACAAGATCAAGAGCGAGCTCGGATGGCACCCGCAGTTCCAGGACCTGGGATTGATTATCGAATCTGCGTGGCGCTGGATGCGCGCCCATCCCGATGGTTACTAGCTGCCCTTATCTGCGGCCCACAATATCAAATTCAAATTTGATATCGTCGTCGACGCGCACCATCCCGTGAAATGCTGACGTCGCTTTCACCTTGTAATCGTCGCGATCGATGCTGAATTCGCCAACCGCCTGTAACATGCCCCCTTTCAACGTGACGGTTGCCGGGATCGTGACCGGTTTCGTAACGCCATGCAGCGTCAGGTTGCCGTTGATCTTTACGTCGTATCGACCACCCCCCAAACCTTTCGCAGTCACGTTCGTGCTCTGAAAAGTGATATCCGGATACTGGTCCGGATGCAGCACGATATCTTTCAGTTCTTTGTTGATGATTTGCTTCTGCGGCTCGGTAAAGTCAGCGCCAGTCTCGTGCAGCGATGCAGCCTTGACGACGAGTCGCAGCGATGCAGGCGTGATCGTGTCAGGCGTAAGCTCGACCTGCCCACTGAAATCACTTGCAGCAAGATGATGGCTCTTACCTTTGAACCACAGCAGACCGCTGCGGTTCGCGTGGGCCATGAACTTGCTCTGGCTGGCGTCGAGATTATAGGTTACCGTTTGCGGTGGAGCGGCGATGAGTGCGGCGAGAATCAGGCAAAGTAATGTAATTCTCATGGTCCGAATTTAGCATGCCTAAAGAAGAAGTAAAACGAACGAAACAGAAAAGCGGCACGGTTGTTACAGTTGAAGAATTTCTGAGACTGGAACGGCCCAAAGGCGACTTGATCATCAAGGCGGGCCGTGAGCAGGTCGCAGTTACGAGCCTGGATCGTATTTACTGGCCCGACGAGAAACTCACGAAGTTTGACCTGCTCAGTTACTACCTGAAAGTTGCGGATTACATCATGCCGTATTTGCAGGACCGGCCCGCGATCCTGCAGCGATATCCGCGCGGCATCAAGGCGCCGATGTTTTTTCAGCAGGATCTCGAAAGCGCGCCTGAGTTTATCAAGACCGCGCGACTCACGAATCAGGAAGGCCGGCAACTCGACTACGGAGTTTATTCAACGATCGGATCGGTGCTGCACTTCGTGACGCTCGGCACGATCGAACAGCATCCCTGGCACTCGACGATCAAACGACTCGACAGGCCTGACTGGATCGCGATCGATCTCGATCCGAAAAAGGCGCCGTGGGAGAACGTGTTGCAGGTGGCGCTCGTTGTGAAGGAAGTCGCGGATGAGATTGGGTTGAAAGCGTTTCCGAAGACTTCCGGATCATCGGGCATACATATCTACGTGCCACTCAAGCCGGCGAACGAGTACGAGAAGGTGGCGGAGTTTGCGCGACTGTTCGCGACTGAAGTGGCGCGACGTGCGCCGAAGATCGCGACGGTCGAAAGGACGATTGCGAAGCGAAAGAGCACGCAGGTATACGTTGATTGGATGCAGAACGCGCGCGGCAAGAGTCTGGCCGCGGTGTTCACGGCGCGTGCGAAGCCGAAGGCGACAGTCTCGATGCCGCTTACGTGGCCGCAGATCTCGAAGGGCATAAAGATCGATGACTTCACAATCACAAACGTCCCTGAGCTGTTGAAGAAAAAGGGCGATGCCTGGGCCGACTTTTTTAAAGCAAGGCAAACGCTCAAATTCTGATCAGCGGGGGCAAGCCCCTCTTCCTGACTTGTTCTTTTTCAAGGCTCATAGAGGAATGAACTAGTCAGGAAGAGGGCAAGCCCCCGGTCAAAATGGATTCTGCCTTGACGATCTGCTTCTCGCGGGTCTATTCTTTTCAACGGTCATGAGCCAGAGCCTCTATCGCTATTATTACTATTACGGCCCGCTCTCCAATGGGAGGGACGGTCAGGCGATGGGCTGTCGGCGTGCATTGACCATGTAGCACAAAAGACAGGTTTCCTAAAACCGGCCATCAATCCCAGACGGATTGGTGGCCGTTTTTTTTTATTTCTTCGAGGTGAACGAAAGTGATTACAGCCATTGAACCAACTCCATTACGCGACCACGTAGAAATTTCCCTGGTACAACTCGACCCGGACCATCCGGGCTTTCGCGACCAGGAATACCGCGCTCGCCGCAATGCGATCGCCGAGATCGCCATGACTTATAAACCCGGCTCATCCATTCCCGCTGCACCTTATACAGAGCTCGAACACGGCGTCTGGAAGACGATCTGGCAAGCACTTGGTCCCGCGCATCGCGAGCATGCGTGCGCTGAATATCTCGATTGCATCGATCGTCTCGCGTTTGACACGGATCGCATCCCGCAACTCGATGAAGTGAGCCGGAAAGTCGAAGCGATCAGCGGCTTCCGTCTCGAGCCCGTCGCCGGCCTCGTCGAGCCGCGGATCTTTCTCGGATCGCTGGCCCGCGGAGTCTTCCTTTCGACGCAGTACATTCGCCATCACTCGACACCGCTGTACACGCCTGAGCCGGACGTGGCCCACGAGCTCATCGGTCACGCCGTAACACTCGCCAGCACGCGTCTCGCAGAACTCAACCGGCTCTTCGGCGAAGCAGTGAAGCGCACTGAAGACCCGGGCGATCTCGATCGGCTGGCGCGTGTTTACTGGTTCACGATCGAGTTTGGCGTGTTGCGTGAGGATGGTCGGGTCAAGGCTTATGGAACGGGATTGTTGTCGTCAGCCGGCGAGATGCCGGAGATGCACAAAGCTGAGCTGCTACCGCTCGACATCGATGCCGCCGCGAACAACGTCTACGATCCAACACATTACCAGTCAGTCCTGTTTTGTGCTGATTCTTTCGACGAGATGTACGAGACGCTCAAGGACTTCCTGCGGCGTTGGTAGATAATTTCGGATGGCCTTGTGGTTTTTGGATTTTCAAGGCCGTCCGAAATCTCGATTTGCTAAGGAAAACTCGGGGTGCATCACGTGCACTCACGGCACTCACATTGCTAGGAGGGTAATCTCCTTCCTACAACCGCCCGCATTTTCCTGGAGGTAACATGCTAAGCAAAAGAATCGCTATTTTCTTAATGCTCGTAGCCGCTCTCCTCGCGACTTCCACAGCATTGGGCCAATCAACCGCCACAATACAAGGCACCGTCACCGATTCCAAAGGCGCGGTGCTGCCGAATGCAACTGTCGTCGTCAGAAATAAGAGCACCGCGACTGAACGGACCACGCAGACTGACAGCGACGGCAATTATCAGGTTGCAGCCTTGCCCGTCGGACTCTATTCAATCGAAGTAAGAGTCCAGGGATTCAAAACGCAGGTCGCGGATCAGGTAACGCTCGAAGTTGCCAGAACTATCGTCCAGAATTTTCAGATGGACGTCGGCGCAATCTCTGAACAGGTACAAGTATCTTCAGACGTGCCCGTGATCGAGACTGCCACCACGTCAGTCGGCACTGTCATCAATCAACGCACCGTGCAGGAGATCCCACTAAACGGCCGTCACTTCGTCGACCTCGGGCTCTTGATTCCGGGTTCGGTGACGCCGCCCCAAAACGGATTCCTTACAGCTCCACTGCGCGGCCAGGGCTCGTTTGCCATCAACACTGCCGGCAATCGCGAAGACACCGTGAACTTCATGATCAACGGCATCAATCTCAACGACATGGTCCAGAACCAGATCACGTTCCAGCCGTCAATCAACACGGTTCAGGAGTTTAAGGCTGACAACTCAACCTTCAGCGCTGAGTACGGCCGCAACTCCGGCGCGATCGTCAACATCGCCACGCGCTCGGGCTCGAACGATTATCACGGCGAGCTGTTCGAGTTTCTGCGCAACGACTATTTCGACGCACGCAATTTCTTCGATCGCACAACCCAGCCGGCCCCGTTCAAACGAAACCAGTTTGGATTCAATCTTGGTGGACCTTTGAACGTGCCGCATTTCGGTGACGGCGGTCCGGTATTCGGCTACCACGGCAAAAACAGAACCTTCTTCTTCTTCAGTTATGAAGGCTTGCGCCAACGGCAGGGGCTGACGCTTCCCGCGTCGACTGTTCCGACGGCCGCGCAACGCGCGGGAGTGACGGATCCAGTTATCAAAGCGCTTCTGCCGTTGATTCCGCTCCCGAACGTGGGCGCGACTGGATTCGGTGGTTCAGCTACGGCGCCGGTGAATATCGATCAGGGAACCATCGACGTAAATCACAATATCGGCGTTAACGATCGCCTGCATGTTTACTACGCACTGCAACGCGATGAGCGCGGCGAGCCGACGCTGCAGGGAAACTCAATCCCGGGTTTTGGCGACACGCGCCAATCGCGCCGGCAGATTTTCACCCTCAATGAAACACACACCTTCGGCGCCGCGGTCGTCAACGAAGCGCGGTTTGGTTTCAACCGAATCCACATCGCTTTCACGCCAAACGCCCAACTCAATCCGCTCGACTTTGGCATCCAGAACGGTGTTACAGAGGACATCGGATTACCGCAGATGGCGATTGGCGGAACGGGTCTGAATTTCGGCGGACCGACCGGCTTCCCGCAAGGGCGTTCAGATACTACTTACGTCGTTTCCGACACGCTGAATTATTTGCGCGGTAATCACTCGCTCAAGTTTGGCGGTGAATGGCGGCGCTTCTACAACAACAATACCGGCAAAGACACCGGCAGCTTCGCGTTCGCAAACATGGCGGCGTTTCTCGCCGGAACTGCGAATGCCTTTACCGTCACACTTGGTGACGTTTCCTCTGCAATCGCGCAGGGCGCACTGGGTGCGTTCGTTCAGGACAACTACAAAGTGCGTCCCAATCTAACGTTAGAGCTTGGCTTCCGCTACGACTGGTTGATGTCGCCGACCGAGCGATTCGATCGCTTCGTCGACTATGTGCCGGAAGTTAATTCGTTGATACGGGTCAACAACGGCATTGCCCCGGTCTATCACACGAACTCCAAAAACTTTCAACCGCGCCTCGGTTTTGCATGGGATCCGTGGAAGGACGGAAAGACTTCGATCCGCGGCGCCTACGCGATTCTCGCCGATCAACCGATTACGAATCTCGTAACCGGCAACGCGGCGAACCCGCCGTTTGCGACTGCCGTGGCGTTGCCCGCGAATTCGACTACGCAGCTCTTCAATGCCAGCTGTCAGGCCGGCTGCAACGCGGTGCCCGGATCCACGATTTCACCGAGCTCTTCTGATCCGGAATTCGACAACGCGTACATCCAATCGTGGAACCTGAACGTGCAGCGCGAAGTCCGGCCAGGTTTAGCTGTAACAGTGGGCTACTACGGATCGAAAGGCACGCACCTGCGGCTCACTCGAAACCTGAATCAGATATTTCTTAATGCAGCACTCAATCCGGTGCGTCCGTTCCCGGCGCTGTCGCCAAGCAGTCCGATCGGTCCGGGCGTGCCGCTCCAGAACATCACGTTCCGTGAAGGCACGGGCAATTCGAACTACAACGCTCTTTGGGTCACCGCAAACAAGCGCATGGGCAAGGGGCTTCAGTTGAATGCTTCGTACACCTTCTCGAAATCGATCGATTACAACTCGCAAAGCTCGCAAGGCGTGACCGTGCAGGATAGTTACAACCTGCGCAACGATCGCGGCTTGTCAGACTTCGATGTGCGTCATCGATTTGTGATCAGTGGATTGTACGAGCTGCCGTTCAAGGGTAATCAATTCAAAGAAGGGTGGCAGCTCTCGTTCATTGAGCAGTCGCAGGGCGGAAATCCGGTGACGTTGCTGGCAGGTAATGCTGCGGCAATCGGTGCGATCCAGGCCGCCAACGCAAACTCGTTGACTGGTCTGGCGACACTTCGTCCTGATATCAGCGGCCCGGTCACGATCTCACCGGGACCGGCGGCGTCTGGAATCGGTGTGCAATGGTTTTCACCCGCCGTTTGCGATCCGCGGCCCGGCGGTACATGCCCATCAGGAGCAAGTGTGATTTTACCGGTCACCACGGTTGGCAACAGGACCATCTATCACTTCGGCAGCATGGGACGTAACGTGATTATTGGACCAAGCTTCCACAACACAGACTTGTCGCTGATTAAGCGTACAAAACTGACTGAAACCCAGATGATCGAGTTTCGCTGGGAGGTCTTTGACGTGTTCAATCACGCGAACTTCGGGCAACCCGGACGGGTCGCGCAGGTTGGTAGCACCGCTTTCGGCGTTATCACCACCACGCGCTTCCCGACGGGCGACTCAGGATCGTCGCGGCAGATGCAGTTTGCTTTGAAGTACAAGTTCTAAAATCATTAGCAGCGGATGAACGCGGATGAACGCTGATCTGCGTTCATCCGCGTAAATCCGCGACTAAAATTCCTACTATGTCATCGAGGGTTTGACCGGGGCTGACTGCGATGTGAAGTTGGGCCAGAGCGTAAATTGGTTTACGAAGAAGGTATCTCGCCTGGGCTTCTTCACGGGTTCTTCCCAAAGGACGATCTTCTTCTGACGCAACGATACGCTCCCAGCAGATTGCGAACGGCGTGTCGAGCCAGATGCTCGTGCAACTGTAGTCATCGATCAGATCCCGATTTACTTTCTCGATCCACGCCCCGCCGCCGAGTGCGATCACGCCTGCTTCACCGGCCTTTAACAAATCGCGCAGTGCGTTCGACTCGATCTCGCGAAACGCAGGCTCGCCGTCTTCGGTGATGAGTTGAGCTGGACTGCGGCCGGCGCGTGCTGTGATCCACTCATCGAGGTCAACCAATACAACGTTGCGTCTCAGGGCGAGCTCTCGAGCCACTTTGCTCTTGCCGCAACCCATGAAACCCGTGATGACGATTGGACCCGGACGTTTCATCTCTGCGCTACCGATTCAAGGAGCGTGAAGAATTCAGGAAACGAGATTGCGACGCATTCGGCGCCAGCTATCTCTGTCTCACCTTCGGCAATCATGGCGGCGACGGAGAAAGCCATCGCGATGCGGTGGTCACCGTGCGAGTCGATTAGCGCGCCGTGTAGTTGAGTCGGGCCGGAAATGGCGAGGCCATCTTCAAATTCTTCGACATCAACTCCCATTGCACGCAGGTTTGCGGCGGTAGTTGCAAGCCTGTCGCTCTCTTTCAAGCGCAACTCAGCGGCATCGCGGATTAATATCCCGCCTTCAATCTGCGAACCAACAACGGCGAGCAATGGAAGCTCGTCGATCAGTGACGGAATCATCGATCCGCTCAAGGTTCGATCCGTTGCATTTCCGGTGACCCCGCCGCGAACGTTGATCGTTCCGTACGGCTCGTTGCGCTCAGTTTGTAGGTCTGTCGTGGAAATGTCTGCGCCCCACGAAGTCAGCACTGAAATAAACGCAGCGCGCGTGGGATTCAGGCCGACGCCTTCGATTGTCAGTTTCGAAGCCGGCAAAAGCATTGCTGCGGCGATGAAGTACGCGGCTGACGAAACATCACCGGGAATCGTCATCGAGCCGCCACTAAAGCGCCCCTGAGTCCAAAGCGTGACGGATTGATCGAGGTTTATCGTGACCGAAATGCCGAAACCGTTGAAAAGTCGCTCGGTATGATCGCGTGTCGGTGAGGTTTCGATCACAGTCGTTCGTCCTCTTGCATTCAATCCTGCGAAGAGGATTGCTGACTTGACCTGCGCGCTCGCGACCGGAAGCTTGTACGTGATCGCATCTAGTTGACTCGATCCGTGTACCCTCAACGGCGCTTTGCCGTCAGTTGACTCGATCTTGGCGCCCATCATTTCAAGCGGCTCGATGATGCGGCGCATCGGACGTGAGGTCAGCGACGCGTCGCCCGTCAACTCCGCAGTTAATTCATGACCGGCGAGCACACCGGCAAGTATCCGCAATGTTGATCCGCTGTTACCGCAATCCAACGGCCCGCGAGGGGCAGAAAGTTGCTGGCCGCCTGCAAAAACTACCTTGTTCTTGGTGTGTTCGATCGAGATCCCGAGATCACGCAGGCACGAGAGCGTTGAGGCGCAGTCGGCGGCGGTCGAGAAGTTTGAAATCTCCGAGCCGGTGTTGGCGAGCGCCGCAATGAGTGCGACCCGGTGTGAAATCGATTTATCACCGGGTAAACGCAGCTCTCCGGCGATGTGACGTGCTGGTTGAAGTTTCATAAGTCAGGCACTGTACGTAAAGGGACATAAAAGGCAACGTTGTGTTATAACTTACGCATCCTGCGAATGTTATAGTCCCTCAGCGTAGGTTTATCCCCCCAGCAAACAATTTTGTAACAAGGTGGGCGGGTTTAGCCCGATGTAATCGTGTCTGCAATAATTTATCCCACAGTACTGGTTGCCGAAGATTCGAGCGACACTCGCATTATGCTCAAGCGGGCGTTTGAATTAAAAGGCTACCACGTTGTTGAGGCCGAAGATGGCCAGCAGGCGCTCGACATGGCGCGGCGCTATCATCCGAACCTGATTGTTGTCGATCTGAATATGCCGGTTCTGGACGGTTTGGAGACTATCAAGAACTTCCGCAAGCTAGAAGGTGACGGCGATCATACGCCAATCGTCGCCATCACGGCCTACGACGTCTACGGCATGGAAGAGGCCGCGAAGGAGAACGGCACCAACGTTTACTTAACAAAGCCCCTCGATCTCGAGGAGTTGGATCGCGCGTTGAAGGGCCTGGGTTTTATCGTTTAATCAAAAAATCAAGGTGGTGACCTTATTTCTCTGCGTAAACTCTGCGTCCTCTGCGCCTCTGCGGTTTACATGCGTTTTTCGTTTTCATTTACCGCAGAGACGCATAGTTTACGCAGAGAAATTCTCAAATAGATCACCGCTAAAGTCATCGATTCTTGACATGTCCGTATCCAGCATGTTACACCGTCAAACTCCTGATAAGTGTAGGTGTTATTAGAAAGCAGCCAGAGTCCTCGCGCAGTGGCTTTCGGAGAGGTCATGCATAAGCATTGTGACCGTAGAGACGACCGAGTTAAGTTTACCCAGTCGCATTGATACGATCGCCACCGTGGCCGCCGCGGTCGCCGAATTTGTTGGCCGTTCAGGCGTCAGCGATGATGCCGCGTTTGGTATCGACATGGCCGTGCGCGAGGCTGTCACCAACGCTGTGCTCCACGGCAATCGTCAGGACGAGGACAAAACCGTAGACATAACTTTGAAGAGCTCGCCTGACGCTGTCGAAATCAGCGTGCACGACCAGGGCCCAGGTTTCAACCCGGAAACAGTCCCAGATCCAACAGCACAAGAGAACATTCTTAAAGCCTCAGGCCGTGGCATCTTTTTCATGCGCAGTTTTATGGACGAAGTCGACTGGTTGATTAGACCAGGCGGCGGTACAACGGTGCGCATGCTCAAGCGACGTTAATTCGCAATTGCATAAAGGAGATTTCTGAAATGGCTGAGTTGAATATCAACGAGCGTCAAGCCGGAGATGTCACCGTTCTTGACATGAGCGGAAAGATAACCATCGGAGAGGGAAGCGTCGCGCTGCGCACCGCCATCCGGCGATTGCTCGAAGAAGGCAAGAAGCGCATTCTTCTGAACCTTTCTGGTGTGAGCTACGTCGATTCGAGCGGTATCGGCGAGCTGGTGTCCAGCTACACTGCCATCAACAAAGAAGGCGGTCAGCTCAAGCTGCTCAATCTCACGCAGAAAATTCAGGACTTGCTGACGATCACGAAGCTCCTGACTGTTTTCGACGTTTACGACAACGAAACCGAGGCCCTCAACAGCTACAAGTAAAGATCTCTTTGAACGGAGAAAGCCAATGGCTGAGCTCGACGTGAAAGAACGACAGGCGGGAGACGTCACTATTCTCGATATGAGTGGTGAAGTGCGCATCGGTGAGGGCGCCGTTGCCTTGCGCGATTCGATCCGGAACCTTGCCGATCAGGGCAAGCAGAAGGTTTTGCTGAACCTGGCGGGCGTTAAGTATATGGACTCGAGTGGCGTCGGCGAGTTGATTGCCAACTACACGACTGTCAAAAAGCAGGGCGGGCAGCTCAAGTTGCTGAACTTAACGGATCGAATTCAGAACCTGCTTGTGATTACGAAGCTGCTGACAGTTTTCGATTCTTACGATAACGAAGCGGAAGCTTTGAAGAGTTTTGAGTAGATTTCTTCTCTGTGCAACCTCTGTGTCCTCTGTGTCTCTGTGGTGAAAGGTCACAACAACCACAGGGACACAGAGAACACAGAGGTTGCACAGAGTTATGTTTCGTGCTGCATTTCGCCGTCTGCTTGCGATCGACGATCCACCCGAGCGGACGGCGCTTGCTTTCTCAATCGGCGTCTTTATCGCCTTCTCGCCGTTCCTCGGCCTCCACACCATCCTGGCGACGGCGCTCGCCTTTCTGTTTCGTTTCAACAAGATCGCGATCTACACCGGAACCTTCGTCAACAACCCATTTCTGACTCTCGTCCCGATAATTATTGCGTCTTACGCCGTCGGCGCATTCATCCTTGGCCGCCCTTTGAGCATCCCAGACGAGGGCCTGGAGCTCCTGACACACCCGCGGATCTTTTCCGGCGACTATTACAAGCTGCTTTTTGTGCAGAGCTGGAACAACATTGTGTGGCCGTTTTCAGTCGGAGCTATGGCGCTCTCGGTGGTTTGTTCGGCACTCGCTTATCCGCTAACATTGCGGGCGCTGCGCGCTTACCGAGCCAGGAAAAAGCCCAAGATTCACACGGAGTAACACGGATTGAAGCATTCTTTACTGATCCTCTTATTTACACTTTTGTCTGCCGGAGTGGTTTCCTCGCAAACAGTTCAACGAGAGCCGGCGCAACAACCATCTCCGCCGGGCCAAAAATCACTGCAACAACGGCCCGGATCGAGTTTCGAAGTTTCTGAATACGGCGTCGACTTTCAGGCCGATCCGCGCTTGATCCTCGTCATGGCCGCACTCGACACGGCGGGACTCGACACAACGCCGACAGGCCGCCAGCCTTCTGCTTTTCGCACGAAACTCCGGAAGGATCTCGCTAATCTCGACCCAACCCTCCGCGAGAAAATGAAAACGTTTTACGAGCGCAATCGACTGCCCGCGCCGGCGACTCCGGCAGATCAGGCAGCGCGCTACGTTTCGCTTGCACTCGCGCTTGGGCCATCACCGAGTTTCGACGCGCCTGAGCGTTCCGAAGATTTGCCGGCGGGACTTTTGGAAGTGCTTGATTTCGCGCCGCTCGTGCAGGAGTTCGCTCGTCGATCGGGTGTTGACGAACATATGGTCGAGTATGTGCGCGCGTATCAGGCTGAAGGCGACCGGCTGCACGCGCCGGTGACCGAGATGGTCCGCGGGCTTTTGACTTACCTGCACACCAGGCCGATCACGAGCTCTGCTGAACGAGTTGAGGTCAAGAATCCAAACAAGAAGTCGAAAGAAAAAACGTATTCATTCCGGCAAAAAGAACGCCGTTTTCTGATCCTGCCGGACCTGTTGGCGGCGCGCGGCGCGATCAACTTCCGCATCATCGGCGACGATTACTACGCAGTTGTTCCCGAAGGAACTGATCCGAGCTCGTCTGAGTTGCGGCGTGCGTACCTGCAGTATGTCATTGACGCGCTCGTGCTGCGATTCAACAAAGACATCGCGCTTCGCCGCGAACAGATCAAGCAGCTCTTGAACGAGCGACAGAAGGCGGGCGCGCAAGTCAGCCCGGATGTGTTTTTGAGCGTGAGTCGATCGCTTGTGACTGCTGCTGACGCGCGTTACGAGGAGATGCGGCGGCTCGAAGTTCTTGGTCGCGATGCGCGAGCACAACTGGCGGCGGCGAAGACGGAACCTGATCGTGCTGCAATAGGGAAGTCAGCAACAGACGAGATGAAAGCGATCCAGGACGAGACGGTTGCGCGACTCGTGGCAGAATACGAGAAAGGCGCAGTGCTCTCGTTTTACTTTGCCGATCAGTTGAAGGGAATCGAGAGCGCAGGATTCGATCTCGCAAACTTTTTTCCGGACATGATCGCGTCGTTTGATCCGGTGCGTGAGGCCAGGCGCCCGTCGGAGTACGCGGAAACGGTGCAACGAGCGACTGCGGCGCGTGAAGCGCGTACAGCCGCACGCAGATCGGCTTCCGAGGTTAACGTCGAGGCGAGTGGCAAAGAGGCGGCACTCGTGCGTGATCTTTCGTCGATTGAAGACACGCTGCGGAACAAGGATTACAACGAAGCTGAGAATCGTTTGCGTGAGATGTTGAAGGAATACCCGCGCGAGCCCCGGATCTTTTTCGCGTTGGGCCAGACGGCTAGTCTGGCTGCGTCTGATGCGACTGATGAGAATGTGCAAGCTGAGCGATTGAACCGCGCGTTGGGCCACTATCGAATGGCGGTCGCGGCCTCGTCACCGGAAACTGACAAGGCGATCATGTCGCGCGCACATGAAGCTATGGGGCGCATCAACATGTTTCTCGAGAATACTGCGGAAGCGGCAAAACAGTTTGACGAGGCGATAAAGATCGGCGACGTGCGTGGTGGTGCTTACAAAGAAGCATTGGAAGGTAAGAAAAAATTAGGCCAGCCGTAGAATTTAAGCAGCGGGGGCAAGCCCCTCTTCCTGACTTGTTCTTTTTCCAGGTGTTCATTCCTTTAAGGCGCATGAAAAAGAACAAGTCAGGAAGAGGGGCTTGCCCCCGCTGTTTGAGTTCTGTTATTCCAAAGCTTTGGCGGCGTTGATTCTGCCGCCGGTTACGGTTTTACCTTTCAGGGCGACGATTGGATCGGTTGAGGCCAGCAGTTTCTTTTTCAGATCATCGACTGACATGCGTGGATGCTCGGCAAGGATAAGCGCGGCTACACCGGAGACTACCGGAGTCGCCATCGACGTTCCTGATTTCTCCTCGTAAGCATTGCCGAGCCACGTGCTGAGAATGTCAACGCCCGGCGCCGCGATCGCGACACTCTTCACACCCCAATTCGAAAACTTCGCGAGCTCGTCGTGTCGATCGAGCGCTGCAACGCTGACAACATTCGGTACGTTGTAGCTCGACGGAAAGTGCGGATTGCGATCGTTATTCACCGTCGCATTGCCTGCCGCCGCTACGAAAAGGATATCGTTCTCGTAAGCCTTACGAATCGCGTCTTCGAGCGCGCGAGAGCGTTGCGTCGAACCCCAGCTCGCGCTGATGATCCGAACGTTCACGCCCGCCTTCTTCCGATCGATCACGTAATTGATCGCTTCGATCGCGTCCTTCGTCGTTCCAAAACCGCCAGCGTTCATGAACTTCAGCGGCATGATCTTGACTTTCCAGTTCACGCCCGCGATACCGAGGTTGTTCTCACCTTCCGCGCCAATGATGCCGGCGCAGTGGGTGCCGTGACCATTCTCATCCATCGGATCGGAAGCACTGTCTATCGCGTTGAAACCGTTCTCGTCGTCAATCGTGCCGAGCTCATTGTCGTGATACGGCGCCATCGACGCAGGACGCATCCACATGTTCTGTATAAGATCTTCGTGTGTGTAATCAACGCCACTGTCGAGCACTGCAACGACGACTTTCTCGCTGCCGGTCGTGGTGGCCCATGCGAGCGTCGCACTGATGTCCGCGCCCTGCTTGCCGCCGCGCTGGCCTGAATTCGATAGCGCCCACTGATCGCTGAACTGCGGATCGTGCGGGAGAATCGGTACGAGTGGCCCGGCAGCTTCAGCCGCGTCAAGCTCGATCTCGAAGTTCGGCTCGGCGTACTCGACTTCCGCAAGTTGCTGGTATTCGCTAACGACTGTCGCCGCATCAGCGTTGTCGAGATCATCAATCGCTTCGAGTCCTTCGACATTCTCGATGCGATCTTCGACGCGATCGTGACGTAACGCGGTCAGTCGCTCGATTGTCTCCTGGCTGACGCCGGTCTTGAATTTGACCAGCACTTCAGGACGGCCGAAGCTGCGCGTCTCGCTCAGCGCGATCTCTTCAGTGGTGGTTGCTCTTTTCTTCTCAGTGGCGGGAATGGGCCCGATGTGCGATCTCCACTGCTTCCGCCACCGGCTCAGTTGACCAGCGAAAGCGGCCACGAGAACGAGAACGAGAGCGAGCGCGAGGTGGATGAAGAAATTGTTGCGGTTCATGGTGGTACCTCTAAAGCTAATTTAGATCCGGTGGTTCTTGCCCTTGAAGTTAAAAGCCCTGACCTGGTTTTTGTCGGCGCGGTATTCGTAAGTCTTTCCCTGCGCTTCGAGTTTGATGCGCCAGCCGCTTGTGATCATCTGGCCGCTCATCTCGCCATCCTCGGCGGCGCCGAGCGCCATGTCAGGAAAGTCGTCATCTTCGACTGACTTTTCCTTGACGTCGGCGGCGTTGACGTTCAGGCGTTTGGCCAGGTCGTTTCGGGCGTTCTCGACTGCGGAGTTTTTATCGATAGCCATATGGGATTCTAACGTCCCCCCTGTATTCTTTGTTCTCCCATTTTGAGCCTGAGACTGCTTGCGGTCAAATGAAAATCCGCTCTATTTGAGATCTCCAAAACGATGTTGCATTAACACCGTGACCGCGATCGCCGCCGTTTCAGCGCGCAGGACCCTGCCACCCAGCGTCACGATATGAAAACTTCGTGCCCGCGCCGCCTCGATTTCCTCGTCAGCCCAGCCGCCTTCTGATCCGACCAGCGCCGTGATCGAGTTGGCCGCAGTTAAACTTTCTAACGCTTCGCCACCGCGTTCCGAGAACATTACGCCGATGCCTTCAATGTTTATGGCCGTCTCGAACGCCACCGGCAAGCTGATTTCCGGTACAAATGCCCTGCCAGACTGTTTCGCCGCTTCGAGTGCGATTCGCTGCCAGCGGGTGACGCGCTTCGTTGCGTCGCTTTGATCGCGTAAATGAATGTCAGCATGGCGTGTGAGCAGTGGGGTTATGGTTGTGACACCGAGCTCAGTCGCTTTCTGGACGACGAGATCAAACTTCTCACCCTTCAACAAGGCGACGCACAAATTTAGCTGCAACTGTGATTCAGGTTTTGCGGGTTCAACTTCCGTTTCGATTCGCAGCTCGGCTGCGTCGCGTTTTGTGGTTGTGATGGTGCAGCGAAACTCGCGCCCGCGACCGTCGAAGACGTAAACCTCGTCGCCGGCCTTCAGTCGCAGCACGTCGCGTAGGTGTCGCGCTTCGTCGGCAGTGAGTGTGACGGTTGTTTGCGTGAAGGCGGTTGGCGGGGCGTGGAATCTTCGACGAGTCATTTGAGTTAAACGATCAGCGCTATCCATTCGCCGTCCTGCGTAATTTCAAATTCATCGATTCCGCTTTCATGAAGGCTTGCCTGGACTATCTCGAGTTGCGTCTCAAGTATTCCCGAAAGGATCAACTTCCCGCACGTCACGCCAACCAGCGCCGGCATGATTGACGTGATCACGTCGGCGGTCAGATTGGCCACGACGAGATCAGCAGAGGCAGTCGAGTCGTCTATCGAGCCCGCCCAGAAGTTGACCTGCACCGCATTCAACTGTGCGTTCTCGCGTGCGATGGCGATCGCGGTTTCATCGGTGTCGCAGGCCTCGATGTGTGCTTGTGGAAAGAGTTTAGCGGCTGCGATCGCGAGTATGCCGGTGCCCGTTCCGACATCAAGAAAACTACCACCCGCAAAATGTTTCTGAATCGCGTCAAGACAGAGGCGAGTCGTTTCGTGTGTGCCGGTGCCGAAAGCCATGCCCGGCTCGATGCGAATCACTAAATGATCGCTCACGTCACCGACGTTGGACCACGGCGGCGCAATGATGAATCGCCCGATCTCAACTGGCTGCCAACTCTGTTTCCACTCTTCCAGCCAATCGCGATCTGCAACCTCCCGCAAATTCATGTCTCGCACTGACGACGACGGCAGATCGTAAATGCGTAACGCCTCGAACAGCTCGTTGCGAACACGCTCACGGTTCGGCGTCTCAGCGAAATAAGCTACTACACCCTGGTCTGTAGTCTCAGTTCCGAGCGCACCCGCTTCCATCAACGCATACTCGACAGCCTCATGTGCCGCGCCGTCGATGTCGACATCGAGCGCATACCATCCAGCAGGCTTTTCTTTTGCGCTAGTCAATTCCCACCTAATTGCCACCGAGGCCGTATTCATCCAGCAATTGTTCTTTGTTGCGCCAGTCTTCCTCGACCTTCACAAACAACTCGAGGTGCACGCGGTGGCCCAGCAGCGCCTCGATGTCTCGGCGCGCGCGAGTGCCGATATCTTTCAAACGGCTGGCGCCTTTTCCGATGATGATCTTTTTCTGCGACCCTCTCTCGACGACGATCACGCAGTAGATGCGGGTGAAGTCTTCACGAACTTCTTCCCAGCGCTCAGTGACGACTGCCGTGACGTAAGGAATCTCATCACCAGTCGCGTGCAAGACCTTCTCACGCACGATCTCAGAAACAAGCACGCGCAGCGACTGGTCCGTCAACTCATCTTCCGAAAAGATCGGCTCACCTTCCGGCAAGTGTTTTAAGGCGCTCTCGATCAGAACCTCAGTCATCTCGTCTTTCAGAGCTGAGATGGGAATGATTTCTTGCCACTCGTGCTCGTTGCGATACCAATCAATAAGTGGCAAGAGCGCCGACCTCTCTTCGAGCTTATCGATCTTGTTGAGCAACAGCAGCGCGGGTTTTTCAGAGCGTTTGACCAGATCGAGAACGAAGCGATCGCCGTTTCCGGTTGAAACAGACGCATCGCGAATGAGGCACACGAGATCGACGCCGAGCAGCGCCTCCTGCACCGACGCCATCATGCGTCGATTCAACTCGTAGCCCGGTTGGTGCACACCGGGCGTATCGACGAGAACGATCTGACCTTCAGGCTTCGTGATTACACCCTGAATCCTGAACCTCGTCGTCTGCGGCTTATCAGAAACAGCAGCGATCTTCTGCCCGACCAGTCGATTCAGGAGAGTTGATTTCCCGGCATTCGGGCGTCCGATTAGGGCAACATAACCGCTGTTCATGTGTGGTTAACTTTTTTCCGCGAAGATCTGGACCAGGTGGACCAGCGTCTCGGTTGACTTCTCAAGTCCACGGCGCGAGTTATATTCGAGCTTGCCGTGAAAATTTCCACCGCCCGTGAAAAGATTGGGCGTCGGTAATCCCTCGAACGTCAACCGTGCTCCATCCGTCCCGCCGCGAATCGGTTTCAGAAACGGCTTCAGCCCCGCGCGCTTCGCTGCTTCCATCGCATTGTTCGTTAACTCCGGATAGTTCTTCAGCACTTCCTTCATGTTCTTGTAATTCTCTTCGACGTTGATCGTGATCTTCACTTGCGGAAACTTGTCCGCGGTCTTCGTCACCATGTCTCGCAACAGCTTCTCTTTTGCATCGAGACCACTGATGTCGAAATCCCGCAGAAGGATCTTCACGCTCGACTTCTCGACATCGATCACGCCCGCGTAAGGATGGATAAACCCGACACGCCCTTCCGTGGTTTCCGGCAATATATCGTGTGGAACACTGTTGAGATAATCCGCAATCGCATACATCGCATTGACCATGATCCCCTTCGCCGTTCCCGGATGCGTACTCTTTCCCTGGAACGTCACCGTCGCGGTGCGCGCGCTCCACGTCTCATCGCTGATCTCGCCGAGCTCTTCGCCGTCAACCGTGTAAGCGAACTTCGCTCCAAATGCTTTGACATCAAACTTCTCGATGCCTCCGCCAACTTCTTCATCGGGCGTGAACGCGATCGCGAGTGTGCCATGTTTGATCTGCGGATTCTGACGCAGGATGTCGATCATCGTCATGATCTCGGCGCATCCTGATTTGTCATCCGAGCCGAGCAGCGTGGTCCCATCGGCGGTGATGATGTCGTCGCCGATCAATGTTTTGAGCGCAGGCGTTTTTTCAACCGAGATCACCTGCGTCGGATCCTTCGGCAACGTGATGTCGCCGCCCTGGTAGTTCTTGTGAATGATCGCATTTACGTTTTCACCCGAGACTGCGGGCGAGGTGTCCATATGCGCGATTAAACCGATGACTGGCACCCTCGAGTTGTCAGCGAGATTGCCGGGCACGGTTGCGTAAACGATGCCAAACTCACTGACGCGCACGTTCTGTGCTCCCAAAGCGGTCAGCTCCTTCGCGAGGAGGTTCGCGAGGTTGAGTTGCTTGCGCGTGCTCGGCGTGGTCGTCTGGTCTTCCTGCGATTGCGTGTCGATCTTCACGTAACGAAGAAAGCGATCCATCACGGATTCAGTGGGCGGTTTGAGCTGCGCGTTCGCGATGCCCACGCACACGAGACAAAGCACCAATGCAATAATCGATTTCATTAGTTAACCTCTCATAGTGATTTTCGCCACTCTTCGCTCTGATGATTCAAATCGTCGAGAGTTTGCTGCAATTCATCGCGTTTGGCCGCCAGGGTCGCCTCGTCTGCGTCTGCTGGAACGTAGATCGGCGGTGCGACAACGACGCGGGCGCGCGTAAACGGCTTCGGAATCTGGAATCGATCCCAACTCGGCGTCGTCCAGTAACGATCGAGCGCCATCGTGACCGGCACGATCGGGTGACCTGACTTTTTCGCCAGCAGCACGGCGCCCATCTTCGCCACGTAACGAGGGCCTTTCGGACCGTCGATCGTAAACGCCGTCGTGCATCCGGCACGCATCAAACGCGCCATCTCGACGATCGCACCGACACCGCCGCGCGTGCTCGAGCCGCGCACCGCTCCGTATCCAAACCGTTGAATAAACCGCGCAATATACTCACCGTCAAAACTGCGCGACGTCATGACGACGATGCGTCGATTGCGCCACCAGTAAGTCGTCAGAAAAATGCGGTCGTGCCAGAAGACGTAGATCGGCAGCCCGCCATTCTCCTCGGCCCTGTCGTGATTCTCCCAACCGATCACTTCGAAACGCGCCGTCAGCCCGATCAGATTTATCAGCAGGTAAAATACCAAATCAGCCGCACGAATCTTTAACCGGTCCAGAAACGAATAGCCCGAAAGATCGGCAAACTCGTATGCCCGATTAATCCGTGTATTCATCCGTGTGCATCCGTGGCTAATAAATCTTAGGCTCGCCGGGCGGGCGCGTCTTCCAGCGCTTGTGAATCCACAGCCACTGCCCCGGAAACTGTCTGATCTGGTTCTCGAGCCGCCGCGTAATCTCGATCGTCACGCCACGCACGTCGGCCTCTTCGTCGCCGGTGCATTCAGCCGCAATCGGCGGTTCGGCAATCAATAAATACTTTCCTTTTTCTTCACTCCACGGCGCGAAGAATGGAACGAGCGGCGTGTTCGTTCGCACGGCAAGCTTCGCAATCACGAAGGTCGTTGCCGCGGGAACGCCAAAAAAATCGACAAAGATCGCTTCATCATCGAGCGCGTTCACGTCAGGCAACAGCCCCAACGCCTGTTCGCCGGAGCGCAGCAGCTTGAGCATCGAACGCGCCGCGGAGAGTTTGTCAATCGTCCTGTTGCCAAATTTTGTGCGCACACTATCAACGAGCTCCTCGATCTTTGGATTGTCGAGCCTGCGCGTCAGAAACGTAAACGGGTAACCGAGAAGCGAGATGCCGAAACTCGTCATCTCCCACGCCCCGAGATGTCCGGTGACGTAGATCAAACGATCGCCACGCTCGGCCCGCGCGTTTTCGAGATTTTTCCATCCCACGGGCTCGATGAGTTGCCGTATCTCTTCGCGAGAGCGCGTCGCCATCTGGCTGAAGAGTCCGAGTTCACGGCCGAGACTCTCAAAACATTCACGCAACAGCGCCGCGCGCTCTTCTTCGGTTTTGTCCGGAAACGCGAGACGTAGATTGATCGCGCCGGTGCGACGGAGATCGCCGGCCAACAGATAACCGACTTTGCCTATTGATTGACCGATCCGATACGCGGTGCGAGGAGATAAACGGCCAAGGCCCATGAGGGCGAGCTTGACCGGCGCGTATTCGAAATAAGTTCGAAGCTTTCCGTGTTTAGCCATTAGTTGGACAGGGGCTTTGCCCGAAAACTCCTTAACTGGCTTCTTCTCTGTGCAACCTCAGTGTTCTCTGTGTCTCTGAGGTTATTTTCCCTAAGAAATAGCGAACCACGGAGACACAGAGAACACAGAGGTTGCACAAAGAAGCTTG
>DATFDT010000336.1:0-6370 GCA_035251975.1 Pyrinomonadaceae bacterium
CACGGAGGGCCGCCCCTACAGTTGTTGTTTACCAGGCGCGTTCCGATGGAGTTGCCTGATTGACTACAACTGTAGGGCGGCCCTCCGTGGCCGCCCGGGTTTCTGCATCCGACGGGAACTTCAAAGCCCTAACATTGCACTTGCGGCTTGCACGTCAGACGGTATGAGACCCTCCAAAAAACGGTTTTCTTGATAGACTCTCGTTATAAATGAAACGCAGCACGCTCCCGACGATTGGCCTTTGTTTGTTCGTCGCTGTCGTCTACTTTGTTGGCGCGGAGCTTGGGCTTTCGCTGGCCTCGCTCCATGAAAACGTTACGCCTGTTTGGCCGCCGACGGGCATCGCCATCGCTTCGGTACTGATCTTTGGGCCGCGTGTTTTGCCGGGTGTTTTTATCGGCGCACTCGCGGCGAATTTACCCACGAGCCTGCCAATCCCTTTTGCTTTTGGTATCGCAGTGGGAAACACACTCGAGGCGCTCGCTGCGTGGTTTCTGTTGCGCAGATCGAAACGCTGGCGAAATTCCTTCGACACTGTCGGCGAAGTGCTCACGTTTGTTGTTTACGCCGCGGTGCTCGCGACACTCGTTAGCGCGACGATTGGAAGTCTGAGTGTTTGTTTTGGTGATCCCGCACAATGGACCACATTCACTTCGCTTTGGCTGACGTGGTGGATGGGCGACGGCATGGGCGCGCTCATCTTTGCGCCGCTTATGCTTTCGTGGAGCTCTTCGCGCCGCATCGCGCGAGAAGACGTGTCCGAGATTGCAAGCTTGTTTGTGCTGTTGTTAATTGTCTCGTTGATTATTTTCGCGGGCTGGTTTCCGGGGCCGGTCAAAACATATCCGCTTGCTTACTTGTGTCTGCCATGTTTGCTGTGGGCCGCACTGCGTTTCGATCAGCAAATCGTGACGAGCGCGATCGTGCTGATAACTGTCGTTGCAATATGGGGCGCGCGGCACGGGTATGGTCCGTTCATACAACCAAGCCGGAACATAACGTTATTACTCTTGATCTCGTTCGTCGGCACGAGCTCGTTGATGACGCTCATCGTCGCAGCAGTCACGGCTGAACGACGCAGACTCGGCTCCGAACTCGAGCTTCATCGACGTCGCGTGGAAGACATCGTCCAGCATGTGCCCGGCGTCGTTTGGGAAGCATGGGGCAAACCAGACGCGGCAAATCAACGAATCGATTTCGTCAGCAGTCACGTTGAAAAGATGCTTGGCTACAGCGCCGAAGAATGGTTATCGACGCCGAACTTCTGGCTCTCAGTTGTTCATCCCGAAGACAGAGAGCGCGCGGCTGCCGAGGCGACGGCGATCTTCATGTCAGGTAAAGGCGGCTCGAGCCGGTTTCGCTGGCTGCACAAGGATGGATACGACGTGTGGGTCGAGGCGCAGTCGATCGTTGTCTGTGATGAGAATGGGCCAGTCGGTATGCGTGGTGTCACGTTGGACATCACTGCCGCAGTCAAGGCGGAGATCGAACGTGCTGAGCTGCTCGAGCGCGAGAGTCACGCGCGACAACAAGCGGAAGAAGCGAGCCGGTTGAAAGAAGAGTTTCTGGCGACGGTCTCGCACGAGTTGCGAACGCCGCTGAATGCAGTTGTGGGATGGTCGCGATTGCTTCGTTCCGGACAACTGGACGCTGACGGCGCCGCACATGCCGTCGAGGTGATTGAACGCAATGCAGCAGCGCAACGACAGATCATTGAAGACCTGCTCGACGTGTCGCGCATCATCACCGGCAAGCTGCGCATCAACACTCAACCAGTTGACCTGTTGCTGATCATTCACGCTGCGATTGATGCGGTTCGACCCGCGGCGGAAGCGAAGGAGATCAGGATCTCGACGCACATCGAGGCGCCTGATTCGATCGTACGCGCTGACAGCGAGCGACTACAGCAGGTGCTTTGGAACTTGCTTGCAAATGCGGTGAAGTTTACGCCCGCTGGTGGGACAGTTGATCTGCATCTGGAGCAACATGGATCGCTGGCGGAGATCAGAATCGAGGATAGTGGTCCAGGTGTGCCGGCGGCGTTTCTGCCGAGGATATTCGAGCGGTTCAGTCAGGCCGATGGATCGAGCACGCGCAAGCATGGTGGGCTTGGATTGGGACTGGCGATCGTGAGGCACCTCGTCGAGCTTCACGGTGGGACTGTGGCGGCTGCTAATCGTGAGGGCGGAGGCGCTGTACTGACCGTGCGCCTGCCAGTTGTCATGATGCGTGTTATCTAACTAAGTCAGGAGCCACGGATAATACGGATCAAAAATCCGGATTTAAAATCCGTGTTATCTGTGGCTCAGTAAGTCTGTTTCTTTAAAACTGGTGCGTTTGAAGTCTCTACATTCGACACTGCAGCGCCGCCCGATGGGTTGAAGATGTAGCTGTCGCGGGAACGAACCGCGAGATTCGGCTGGCGAGCGCGCACTCTAATCTGGCGCCGCTGGCCGGGTTGAGGCGGACGTTTCGGGTAGTAGCCGATGCTGTACTGGCGTCTCAGCTCTTCAGCAACGTTTGCAAACGCATACGACATGTTTTGCAGTGAATCGGCGTGATACTCGCGACCACCAGTGCTGTTTGCGAGCGCCAGCAGATACTCGTTACCGATCTCGTAATCACCTCGAGCCGTGCCACGTCGTGACGGATAACCACCACCGCCGCCGCCGCGCCCGCCCCGGCGACCACCACCACCAAAAATGCCACCAAGAATCTGATCCCACACATCGATACGCCCGATTGGAAAATTGCCGGCGTTCATATCCTGCGACGTGTCGTACTGGACCGGATAGATCAATGCATCCAACTCCTGCGCGTCCATCACGTTTGTGTCGTAATTCGCTCGACGACTAGTCGTGTCAACGCCGTCAGTGAAGAGCACGATCGCCTTCCTGCCCTGAACGCGACTCAGTTGCTGGTTGATAACCATGTCAACCGCATCGTAGAGGCGCGTGCCATCATCAGTCCGGGCGCGCTGAATTGCGCGTTCGAGTTTGCGTCGATCGGTGGTGAACTCGCTGAGTATCTTGATGTCGTCGTTGAACGAGACGACCATCACTCGATCGTCAGTGCGAAGCTGATTGACGAAACTGATTGCCGCGTCCTGGATATCTTCAAGTCGAAATTGAGTGGACGGGCTCGTGTCGAGCATCAGCACGACCGAGAAAGGTTTGTCCACTGATTGAAAGAACGCAACCTCCTGTTCGACACCGTCTTCCCAAACACGAAATTCTTCCTTCTGAAGGTTCGGGATGTAGCGGCCGTCGCGATCCATCACGCTAACGGGAATCGTGATGAGCGTCGAGTTGATGCGAATGATGTCGCCTGCCTCAACTTCTTCAGGACCGGATGGTGTCGGATCTGTTTGCGCCTCGGGTTGACGATTGTTTGGATAGTTTGCGCCACCGAGCACGGGTGGTTTCGCCGGTGCGGATACGGGCGGCGACGTTGATTGCTGACTGCTCGATGAATCACCAACGCGCCGCGGACGCGTTTGTCCAAAGCCCACAATGGTAGTTATTGAAACCAGGGAGAGGAGCGATAGGAAAACAAAAAACTTTTTCATAATAGGCTCCAGATAGTGTTGGGCCGCACCGAACCCCACTTTGATGCGGTCGGGTAGCATTGGATGCTCGCGGTTTTTGAATGATTCAAGGGAAGAGAAAACCGTGGAATACCGAAAGCAGAATAGCGCTTTGTGGCGACGCAGGGCAAGGCGGATCTCACGAGTTTCTATTCGCTGGAACTCGAAACTGCGCTCGACAGCGCGTTCCAGATAAACGGCAGAGTCGCCCAGGCTTGCCCCCGGTGTTGGGGCCTGAAGCCGAAAAGAACGATTCGACCTTTCCCCACATTCACTTCGGCAAGCGCGATCTGCCCGCTCAGCTTGTTCTCGCCGAGCAGCCAGCCGCTCAGCAACAGGTTCTCTTTCGCATAGCGCGCGATCACGCGCACGTTCGCATCGGCAGCGGTTGTGTATGCCGAGCTGTTGATGAAGTAAGCAGGCAGGCTCGACGGCAGGGTGGACCCGATCGGGTGTTTGTTATCGACTTCAAGCGCAACGATCGATCCGGGGCAGTAAAACTCCGACGACCTGACACCCTCGAGCGTGTTCTTCAACGGCAGATTGAACTCCTTGATCGCCATATCGCACGCGTTGTCGAAACAGATCAGCATCCCACCATTGTTCACAAACTCTTTCAGATTTTTCACACCCGCTTCAGTGATGCCGCCCGTGTACTCTTGCGGCAACGTTCCGGCAGCGTTTCCATTGATGATCTGTGTGGCTGCCTGTGACGTAAAAATCAGTGCATCAAACTTCGAGCTTAGCGAGCCCTGTCGCATGTCCGCGTCACGAACCGAAGTGTATGGAACATTGAACGTGTCGAAGATGTAACGCGTCCAACCCTCGTCCATGTTGCTCATCCAGCCTTTATAAATCCCGACACGAACCGGCTGCTTCACGGGGTTTTTAATTGGAGACTCGTCACCTTTTTTCAACGCGAGTGCGAGATCCGCTCGGACTTCGTTAGCGTCTTTGAGCAGCGTCAACTTGCGCTCACTCACCGGTTCCCTAATCGCCATGACAATTGGCGCTTCGACGCCCATTTGCAAAGGCAGCGTCCAACCGGCGACGTCGTACGGTCGCTCGGCCTCACCTTGTCCGGTCAGTCTATTTGGATAGATTTGAGGTTCGAAGAGTGCCAGCACATTCGTTCGTTGTGGCTGGGCCAAAAAGATGATGTAGCTACCCAGCGGCACCTCCCCCATCTGCGAAGACGTCAGATTAGCGAGTCTTCTGTACGACCCGAGCTTCTCGGCGGTTGGATTTGTTCTACGTAAGATTGGTGTTGCCAAAATCATATGTAGCTCTCGATCGAGATGGAAAACTTCAACGCCTTGATCCACCAAGGTGCCTACCAGTTTCGCGACTGCTTCGTCGTGCCCTTGTCCCGCTGGAATCAAATACGCTTGCGGGCCGTCCTTGCTTTCGATATTTGTGCGACCGAGTTCGTAGAAGTTGCGCAGGTACTCGACGCGAAACTTTGCCGCCATCTCGAGAATCGAGCGCGCCGAGATCATCTCCATCGCCATGATGTCACGCGGGCGCCATTGTCCAGCGGGCCATGGATCGGGAAAGTTTGTGCTTGATTCCGTGGCGTTGCGCATACCGCGCGTGCTGGATCTCGCGAGCTGCTCGGTAGTGACTGTCGCGGGCGACATCAGTCGAGCACTCGCGGCCTCGGAAAGAATGCCGATCGAGTTGTGAAAATATGGAGCGGTGCGGAAGCCGCCGTGCCACCACGTGTCGTAAAGTGCATTCGTCAGCACGCCTTTAAATCCTGCGGCTTGCAGATCGGCGGCGACCTTATGACCCATGAGCCCGACTTGCCTGAGTAACAACGGCGAGATATTCGGATTCGGCGGATCGTAAAAAGGCGGAATGAAGAAGCGCGAGCCGTTCGAGCCTTGCTGGTGTACGTCGTAAACGATCTGTGGAAACCAGTCGTGCCACAACAGGCGCGTGATCAGTTGCGTCTCTTTGAGATTGAGCATGAACCAGTCGCGATTGTCGTCGTGACCGGCGTAGTGATGATAAAGCTCAGGTGGTTCTTTTCCTTCGTAAGGCGTGTTGAGCGTTTTGCGATACCAGTTGGCGACGATATCGATGCCGTCGGGATTTGGTGACGGAATCAACATCAGGATTGTGTTCTGCAGAATCTCGCGTGTGTCTGCGTCCTGCGCGGTCGCGAGCTCGTAGGCGAGTTGCATCGACATCTGCGACGCGACGATTTCAGTCGAGTGAATCGAACAGGAGATTGCTACGACGACTTTGCCGTTTGCTAGTAGACGGTCGTGTTGGAGGTTTTGAGTGATCTTGCGCGGATCCGCAAGCTGCTGTTGGATCTCTTTGTATTTTGGCAGAGCCAGTATATTCTCGCGCGCGCTAATGAAAGCCACGATCAGCGGTCGCTTCAAAGTCGATTGGCCCAACGTCTGCACGAGGACGCGATCAGATGCGCGGTCGAGTCGTTCGAAGTAGTCTGTGATCTGCGACCAGCCGGCGATGGTGCGATCGTCGCCGGGGGTGAAGCCGAGAACGGATTTTGGTGAAGGGATAGTTGTTGATTGTGCCGCGCTGGTGATGGACAGGAATACTATTAAGAAAAAGATTGATGAGAGGCGTTTGATCATTCTGCGGTCCTTTGTCGAGAACACACGTAGTACAGGGGCTTTGCCCGAAAACTCCTTAACTGGCTTCTTCTCTGTGCAACCTCAGTGTTCTCTGTGTCTCTGAGGTTATTTTCCCTAAGAAATAGCGAACCACGGAGACACAGAGAACACAGAGGTTGCACAAAGAAGCTTG
>DATFDT010000337.1:0-12609 GCA_035251975.1 Pyrinomonadaceae bacterium
AAAGTCGTCGTACATGGTCTTCTCTGTGTCACCTCTGCGTTCTCTGTGTCTCCGTGGTGAACGATTGCTCAGGAAAAACAACCACAGAGACACAGAGAACACAGAGGCAGCACAGAGAAATCAGACTTTTCGGGCAAAGCCGATGGAACTATAAAACGTGTGGACGAGATGACAAAATGCGGCCATTACGACAAATGGCGTGAAGATTTCAAACTGGTTGAAGAACTCGGGATCAGGTTTCTGCGTTATGGACCATCTTACTATCGGACGCACATCGGACTGATGAGGATACCAGCGAGCAGCAGCGCAATTGTGTAAGGCAGGGGGAGCGATGAGTACAAGACGATGACGATCGTGATTGTGAAATGAGTGTCGTTCATTCAACCCACTTTGTAATTTGCGTGGGTCCCTTTATATTCGAGTGCTTAGATGAAAACCGTCGCAAGACTTACGCGGGCTTGGTTGCAGTTTCGCCAACAAGTGAGCGCAGCAAATATGGCGTTGTTGCGCGTGTTTATTCGCCTCGTGCCGGCGGAAAGTCATCGTGTTTTTGCGTTGACCCTGGTTGTGGGGGGCCTTTGTGGGGGCGCAGCAGTCCTCTTCCATCTCGCGATTCTTGCAGCCGAAACTCGGTTTATCAACCGTGCAATGGCTGCGCCTGGTCCTTACTGGATCTGGCTGACGATTCTAACGCCAACTGCAGGCGGACTTTTGAGCGGTGCGGTACTTTACTTTGTCGTGCCGGGCGCACGCGGGAGCGGCATCCCACAGGTAAAGGTCGCATACGCTGTGAAAGGCGGGCGGGTGCCGTTCATCGATGCTGCAGGCAAATTCCTAGTCGGCGCTCTGCAAATCGGAACAGGCTCGTCATTAGGCAGGGAAGGTCCGACGGTTCAGATCTGTGCTGGTGTTGCGAGCAGTATCGGCAGAGCGGCGGCGCTATCGCGTGAGAATTTGCGCCGCTTGCTTCCAGTCGGTGCTGCCGCAGGAATTGCGGCAGCGTTCAATGCTCCGATCGCTGCGGTGACCTTTACGATCGAAGAGATTGTCGGTGACCTGGACCAGGCAGTGCTTTCATGGATTGTCGTAGCCGCAGCGATCGCAGCCGGAATTGAGCGCAGTGTCCTCGGTGAGCATCCGGTTTTCAGTGTGACCGCTCATGTTGGTCTGAGTCACGCGTCGTCACTCCTTGTATATGCCGGTCTCGGTGTGGCCTCAGCCGCCGTATCGCTTATATTTACGGAATCCCTACTGAAGCTTCGCAAAGGTTTTAAGAGCCTGGTGCTGATCCCGCCCTGGGCTCATCCGGCCGTGGGCGGACTGATCACGGGACTACTGGCGGCGGCGGCTCTGCTTTGGTTGCAACGAGACGGTGTAACCGGCGGTGGCTATGCGACGCTCTCGCTGGCCCTCTCAGGCAGCATCGCGATTCGCGCATTGATCGTGCTCTGCGCATTCAAGCTGATTGCTACCGTCTTTTCTTACGCCAGCGGAGGAGCGGGAGGTATCTTCGCTCCGTCGCTTTTTATCGGCGGAATGCTGGGTGGTTTGTTTGGGTATTTTGACGTCGCTATTCTGCATCATGCGACTGGTGAAATTGGAGCATTTGCTCTCGTCGGCATGGGCGCCGTTTTTGCCGGAATTATTCGCGCCCCAATCACGTCGGTACTGATCATCTTTGAAATGACGGGCAGTTATGAGCTGATTTTGCCGTTGATGATCTCAAACATGACGGCTTACGCCCTGGCTCGCCGCATTCAGCCCACTCCCATTTACGAGGCATTGCTCGAACAGGATGAGATTCATCTGCCGCGCCGCCATGGTCCTGTTATACGCGCTCTTGAACAGTTGCAAGTCAGGGATGCTATGACGAGCAACCTCGTTGTCATACCGGCGGAAGAAACGGCCATAACAGCATTGCAATTGATCAGACCTCATAATTTCTCGACCTACCCGGTCGTCGATGACCAGCGACGCTTCCTCGGTCTGGTGACTGAGGCGCGTATCCGTCGCAGCCTGGCCGAAGACGGCAAACAAAGCATCGGGCAGCTTGCAGATCAGACAACAACTGTTTCTCCGGATTATCCGTTGATTCGTGCGGTCATGCGGATGAACGACGGAAACACGCGGCAACTCCCCGTGGTGCACCGGCTCGATGAGACTCGACTTGTCGGTTTGCTGACGATGACTGATATTGTCCGCGCTCAAGCACGAGCTGCGAGAGACGCCGGCGCAGTGGATCGCACCAACATCCCCACTTTCGCAGAAGAGCGCGAGACGCTGGAAGGGTAGTGAAGACAGTTCTGGCCCCAATGGCCGCTCCAGTTTACGTACCATGGACCATTGAGAAAGTTGCGTTCAAGTGTCCCAGGAGGCCCGGGACGATTATTGAAAAATGCTTGTCCATCGAAAGGCGCGCTACCTTCTGATGCACGACCGGCGCTGATAATCTCTTCGCAATTGATTCTGGGTGTGCTCTTAGGCGCATGGGCTGACTCTTTGCCACCCCACTCGTCGCCGCTTCAATGGTATTAATCAATAAGCTGTACGTGCAGCCGGGATGCGCTTTAGTTAGCTGGCTGCTGCGATTGAGGTGACTACGATCCAAACGATTGAACAGATCAAGAAGAAAAGTACGAGCAAGGCGGCTGCAATGTGGCTGGCATCATCAAACGAGCGCCTGGTTCTACCGCCGAACATGAACATGGCCGTCAAGAGTGCGAACGCGGCTGGTAGAATCGCAGTCTCAGTACCATTCATGAGCTTTTGTCTGGCAGGACATATAAAGAAGCGGTGGGCGCCCACGTCGCCCACCGCCACCACCCTTAACGGCCTACCCTGGAGGATTTACAGGGACTTGTAAGAAATACAACATGCTGTCGCGAAAACGCATGAGGGAATGCACCCATTCGAGTAGGTATTACCACTGATAGTGAAGTCTTTCTAAATGTCTCTGGGGCGGCAATGGCGGCCCCCGTTATGAGATCTTGGTTTAGACCACACTAAAATCGGTGATTACTCGGTTTCTACTTTCCGTTGGAGCCTTTAAATTGATTTCGAAGCGGTAAAGCGGTCGCGGATGAAAGGATGTTTATGACCATTGCGCACGCATCAGTAGTGTTAACTTTCAGTTGGAGACAAGCGGCGGTATAACCTTGTGACTTCTTTCGTGCCCGCACCGCTTCACGATCACGCACATTAAAAAGTCCTGATTAGAAAAGCTCAAAACTGCCGTTGACGATCGATGCCGCCATTGCCGCTGCAATCGCAGTACGGGGAGAGTTAACGGGCGGGATCTCTAAAACAATTACATGCCGGTCGTTTTCGTCACCATCATTCCTGGTGGCCCATGCATAGACGCGCGCGGCTTTGGTATGGCCTTCTATCTCAAAAACAGCGACATCACGCTGCCACAGAACTTCGCCTTGGAAGCCGTGAAAACATTCTGTCACTGCTGTTGTTTCAACGTATTTGGAGGTGCAACCGGTTAATCGGCAGATGGCCTCTTGCAGACGTGAAATATCTTCGTTCACAGTAAGTGAGTAACAGGTTAGCTCAAACCTTATCTACGGCAAGTCTCTGTCTAAACTAATGGGCGAAGGCAAGACGCACGGTGTTTATAGCCTCGCCTTTTGTTCTGGAATCTTGCAAGCTACGGGAACTGATGTCGTTCATTGCCTTTTGATACGTGACATAAATGTCGGACAGACGGCTCACTCCTGCCGGATCGCTGCGGGCCAGAAGCGTAACGACGTCGTCGCGCTGTGACAGGAGAGCCGTTAGTCTATCCCGCTGAAAACCGGAAAGGTCCGACTCTGTTCCACGATCGATTTGACTGCGGAGTGAAGTAAAAAAGTCACTGGCCGTTTGCCTCGCCGGTTCATACGCGCCCCGATCGGCATTGATAACGGCCGCCGCGAGTTGAGTCTCCATCTGCTTCAGACGAACTTCGTGTTGTGCCGCCTCACGTTCTTCCGCGTATTGCTGTGCTCTAAGCGCCATGGGAATCAGACCCATTAAGAAAAAACCAACCGCCAGGACTACATACAAAGCAATCCGCTTCCACGGTATTGTTTTCTTTATTGGCTGCTCCGTCGTTACCAGGCGGGGCTGAGGCTTCGTTGTTCTGTGATTGGTTGACTCATTTAACGCACTCATCGTTGCACTCCCCGATGACCCAAATATGTCGAGGTGGCCCACTTAACGGGTTGTTGCCAAATTAGTCCGAGAAGAGATACTGCACAACGGCATCATTACTCAGATGAAGTGAGTATTTACACCTATACATCGTCGTATAAGCAGGCGACTTCATGCCGAGAGATTGCCAAACGGTTATACTCCTAATACAACCACGTGCGATTGTAAGAAACCCGGTAACCCGCAACTCGCCGAATTGTCCTGGTTCAATAGCGCCATTTATTTCTTGACCAGGCGGGAATCCCCTGCGAGTTGCGCAAGGTCAGCACCTTATCTCCCTTCGTGATCTCTCGTGCGATGAGAACATCGCTGCCTTCAAAGTTTATTCTCGAGCCGGTAACCTCAATCTGGTCTCCGTCGGCGAACGAAAATCCCTGCTGAGCCACGTAGTTCGATGGCCCAACATGAACAGTCAATTTTTCGGCGCCAAAACTGACCACGAGGTGTGTTCCGTTCCATCCCATTCTTCCGACGTGACTTTCGACCTTGGTTACGGTTCCTTTCAATGTGACTTCAGTAGCAGTGTCATACTTGGGCATCCCGTGACCCTGTCCCCTGCGGGTTTGGGTGTAAGTTGTGCCGGTGATGAATGCAAGCACTGCCATCGCGAACAATATGACTTTCAACCCCTTCTTACTCTTCATCTCTCCTCACTTTCTAGCCTTCGCAGTTCACCTGCGGCTCAAGTGTCGTTTCAGTTCTGATCGAATTGGCTATCAAACAGTGTTTCTCGGCTTTTTGGAAAATGCGCAGTGCGCGTTCAGCATCGCGACAGTGTTTGATCACCAGTTTTGGCCGCAATGTAATGTGGGTAATCATCAGGCCTTGTCCTTCGACTGTTTCCAGCTTTCCCTCCGCATCCGCGTTAAACTTTACGAATTCGAGCTTAGAGTTCTCGGCAATGGCGAGAAATGTAGTCATGAAACAAGTGTTCACTGAAGCCACGAAAAGATGTTCCGGAGTCCAAACACCTTCGTGTCCTTTGAATTCCGGTGGGGCATCAACATCCAGGTTAGGAAGTGCTGGTGCTCGCAATTCTCCGTGACGCTCTCCAGTCCATTCGACCTCAGTCTTGTACAAATACTGGTTGTCCATAAGCTCACTCCTCCAACGGTTCATGTAATCGATTACTGGCAGCGATCTGCGCTCTGAGTACTCCGCGTATCAACTGACACGCCACTTTCACCTCCGGAATCGCAAGCGAACAGTAAATCTGTTTGCCGTTGCGACGTGTGGAGAGGACGCCAGCCGACTTCAAAATCGCGATCTGTTGCGAGATGCTTGTCTTCGAGAACCCTAACTCTCGCTGTAAGTCGGAAACACCTCGCTCACCTTTGCCAAGAAAGTCGAGGATACGTAGCCGTCCAGGGTGTGCAAACGCTTTGCAGATCTGTGCCTGGCGCTCGAAGATCTCATCGTCAATAGTCTTATTGGTTAGAACGGCCATTTGCTCCTCCGACAAAGCAAAGGGCAATTGGCACGCCAGCTATATTTCTAACTGTTCGGCGAGCGAGAGCGCACAAGCGAGCGTAAAAATCCACGCTCAGTTCCACAATTGCGGAATTTTGCAACTATGTAACCATTTGCAGCCGCGCAGAACTCAACTATTAGCAGTATCACGACGGCGGAATGTTGCTTGCCTCTTCACGCGTCGTGAGGAGGTTTTAATACCATGACAGTTGAGAGATATCTGAGACTAATCGCCGGCATCTTTGTGCTTGCAACCACTCTTCTCGGTTACTTCGACAGTCCGTACTGGTTTCTATTCACCGGTTTTGTTGCACTCAACTTGATCCAATCTGCGTTTACAAATTGGTGTCCCATGATGTCGTTTCTCCGCTGGCTTGGGGTGAGCGACAAGCCATTAAAAGTCTAGTTACAAGCCGGTAGCGGCCATGCTTTTAAGATCCCTAAAAACCCGTGCAATCGCATTGAGCCTCACTGTTGTTTTCGTCGGTACATACGTGGCGCCGATTACGGCCGTCGGTCAGGTGACCGCAACCTCAAGTGACGGACTCACGCTTGTAGATGCCGTGGAGATCGCGCTGCGACGAAATCCGTTAACACGAGCGACGAGTGCTAATAGACAGTTGGCGGATGCGGAATTATCTGAAGCTCATTCTCGTCGTCTACCTTCGTTGGTAACAGCTGGAAGTTTTACGAGGAGCAATAACCCGGTCTTTGTGTTTGGCAGCCTTCTGGAACAGGGACGATTCGGAGCAACGAATTTCGAAATCGATTCTCTCAACCATCCGGACGCAATCAACAACTTTCGTTCATCTTTGACATTGCGCTTCCCCGTCTTTGATCAGCGCGAAACGCAAACTCACATCGCCACCGCCCGAATTCAACAGCAGCAGGCGGACCAGCAAACCAGTCTCGTAGAACAGCAGATACGTTTCGAGGTAGTTAAGAGTTATTACGGTCTGTTACTGAGCCGAGCAAAACTGAAGGTGGCCGAAGAAGCTGTTAGAACTGCTGAAGCGGATGTGAAACGAGCACGAGACCTGGTTGAAACCGGAATCGTGGTCCAGTCGGACTTGCTTGCGGCACGTGTACAACTGGCCCAGTTTCGTCAGCAACAGATTCAGATGACCGGAGAGCTGGCCACCACTCTTGCCGCCCTGAATGTGGCCCTCGGGTTACCGGTTGATACTCCCCAGCGACCCCTGGCAGAACTGATCGACCGGAGATTCTCCATCGACGCGGTGCAGGTGCTCTCTTCGCAGGCGTTACAGAACCGACCGGATTATCAACGCGCCGTTTTGTCGTCACAAGCGACGACGGCGCAGTTGCACGGCGCTCGCGGCGAATGGCTACCTCGGATCGACGCCTTCGTCACTGCCGGTAGAAGCAGTGAACATTTCACAAATGGCAGCGCCGATTATGCCGCGGGCGCAACAGTGAGCTTCAACCTTTTTGATGCTGGCCGAAAGTCACGAATCGCAAGGGCCAGTGCTGCCCGATCCATTGCCAATGCAGAAGAAGAACAACTCGCCAATCAGATTCGCTTCGAGGTTGTGCGTGCCTATCAGCAATATGTTTCGGCGCGTGAACGGTTGGAAGTAGTGGCGGAGGTTTCAGCTCAGGCGAGCGAAACGCTGCGTATTGTCCAGGACCGATATCACGCAGGAATTACAACAATTACTGAACTGCTGCATGCCGAAATCGCGCTGGTACAGGCGCGTTCGGATCTACTTGCGGCTCGTTACGATCAATATCTCAGTTACGCCAACATTCTTTTGGCGACCGGGCAATTGAAAGACGTGGGAATGTTTGGATCGTGATTTCTCTGTGCAACCTCTGTGGTCTCTGTGTCTCTGTGGTTGATGAATTCCGAGTAAAACTACAACCACAGAGACACAGAGGACGCAGAGGTTGCACAGAGAAGAGTACGAATCGAGAGTTTTTGTCCAAAGCCTCGTGACTGTAAAGGAGATTACCGATGAAACGCATCTTTTTCCTGGTGCTCGCAACCATGATGATGATCTCCTGTTCTCGAAAGGCCCAGCCCGAGCAACCCGCAGCCATCCTGTCCGGGTTGAAGATCGAAACTCTGCAAACGTCGCTGGTCGACGATTACTACGAAGCCGTAGGCACAGTCCAAGCAAAGAACAGAAGCGTTATTGCTGCGAAAGTAATGGGCAACATTGTGGCCCTGCACGTGCGAGAAGGCGATACGGTGCGGGCCGGTCAAATCCTGATCGAGATCGATAACCGCGACGCAGGCATTCAGTTACAGAAAACTCAGGCAGGCATGCGCGAAGCTCAGGACTCACTTGAAGAGGTCGAGCGCAGCATTCGCGCCGCGGAATCCGCGAGCGCGGCGGCCCAGGCCAATGAGAAGCTCGCAAGAACTACCCTCGACCGTTACGAGACATTATTTCAGCGTCGATCTGTCAGCCCGCAGGAGTTCGACGAAGTTCGCACGAAGTATGAAATTGCTAAAGCCGAGAGCGAGCGGGCCGATCGACTATTACAAGTGGCAGCCGCACGACAAAACACGATGCGGGCGCGAATCGATCAGGCAAAGGCAGATATCGCGAATGCGCGAGTTTACGTTGGTTATTCACGCATTGCGGCTCCGATAGGTGGCGTGGTTGTGTCGAAGCAGGCCGATGTTGGTTACATGGCGACACCGGGTATGCCGCTGCTTACAATCGAGAACAGCACCAGTTACCAGCTTCATGCAGCGGTGGAAGAATCCAGATTGGGAACGATCCACCTCAACGATCAAGTCCACGTCGTGCTGGAAGCTTTGGGCAACACAGATCTGATGGGCGCGGTCGACGAGATTGTCCCGGCGGCGGATCCCGCAACTCGCAGCTATATCGTCAAGATTGTTTTAGCGAATGGTGACATTCAATTGAGATCCGGGCTTTATGGCAAAGCACGCTTCATTACGGGCCAACGAAAAATACTGTCAGTCCCGCAGACAGCGGTTACGCAACAAGGTCAGCTTGTTGGTGTCTTCGTTGTAGATCAATCCGGAGTGGCGCGCCTGCGACTGGTAAAAACGGGAAGAATTATTGGCGATCGGATCGAGCTGCTTTCCGGTCTGAACGACGGCGAAGAGATCGTAAGCGACGGCATTGCGTCATTGCGAGACGGGGTTCGTGTTCGCGAAGTGACGAAAGACGCGCAACGAATCGCCGGAAAATAAAGTCATGAAAGAAACACTCGGACTTGCCGGTAAAGTCGCACGAGCCTTCATCGACTCGAAGCTCACGCCGCTGATCATCTCGGCATCGATCCTGCTCGGCATCGGCGCGATAATTCTGTTGCCGCGTGAAGAGGAACCGCAAATCGTGGTACCGATGATCGACGTATTCGTCGAGATGCAGGGCGCCTCAGCCAAAGAGGTCGAGGAGCGCGTCACCAAGCCAATGGAAAAACTGCTGTGGGAGGTGCCGGGCGTTGAGTATATCTATTCGACTTCCGCGCCGGGTCAGGCAATGGCTGTGGTCCGCTTCTACGTCGGACAGAACGAAGAAGAGAGTATCGTTCGTCTGAATCAGAAGATGTTCGCGAATTTTGATCTGATTCCACCTGGAGCAAGTCAGCCACTGGTTAAGCCACGATCGATCGATGACGTTCCGATATTAGCTCTTACACTTTCCAGCGGTCGCTACGATCACTTCACACTTCGACGCGTCGCGGCGCAACTTCACGATCAAATTAAAGAAGTTGCAGATGTTTCAGAGGTAAAGATCATCGGCGGTCAACGCCGGCAGATTCGAGTCACACTGGATCAATCGCGAATGGCGGCTTTCAACGTTGCGCCGGCGAGTATTGTTCCGATGCTTGAACAGGCCAACCGCCAGTTGCAGTCGGGAAGCTTCGCATCCGGCAATCGTGAGTTTCTGGTAGAAACGGGAGGCTTTCTATCCTCTGCGGACGACGTTAGCAATGTGGTGGTAGGCGTTTCGAACAACCACCCGGTCTATCTACGAGACGTGAGTGATATTAGCGACGGACCGGAAGAACCTGCTGATTACGTCTTCTACGGCACCGGTGCGCACAATGAGACGGTTGGCGCGTCTTCAACAATCCAACCCGCCGTTACGCTATCAATTTCAAAACGCAAAGGGACAAACGCGATCGCCGTCGCCGATCGCGTACTCGAGAAAATCGAGACATTGAAAGGTCGTCTGATTCCCACTGATGTCAATGTCGCTGTGACACGCAACTACGGTGAGACGGCGAGTGAAAAATCGAACGAGCTTTTGCTGCACATGATGATCGCGATTTTTTCGGTATCGGTGCTGATCTGGCTCGCGCTTGGTATCAGGGAGTCAGGCATCGTCGTTATCGCGATTCCGGTGACGCTCGCTCTCACACTCGCGGTCTTCTATTTTTACGGCTACACGCTCAATCGCATCACTCTCTTTGCGCTGATCTTTTCGATCGGCATCCTCGTTGATGATGCAATCGTGGTGGTTGAGAACATGGCCAGGCATTACGGGTTGCCGGAGAATCGCGATCGGCCACGCATCGATGTTGCAGTCGAAGCTGTTGCTGAAGTAGGGAACCCAACCATCCTGGCGACTTTTGCCGTGATCGCCGCCATTCTTCCGATGGCGTTTGTGAGTGGACTGATGGGACCATACATGCGGCCGATTCCAGTGGGCGCGTCGGCCGCGATGGTCTTTTCGCTACTCGTTGCCTTTATTGTTACGCCTTGGGCGAGTCTGCGATTGCTGCGGCGGCACGCGAAGCATAATTCAGACGGTGGCGAAGGCTGGACCACGCGCACATACCGTCGCGTGATGGGCAAACTCATCCATGATGCGAAGTGGCGTATCTCATTCCTTTCATTGGTTGCCCTGTTGCTGATTGGATCGCTCACGCTGGTAGTGTTCAAATTCGTTCGCGTGAAGATGCTTCCTTTCGACAACAAGAGTGAATTTCAGGTGATTGTGGACATGCCGGAAGGAACGACGCTGGAACAAACGGCAGCCGTCACACGCGAGTTGGCTGAATATGTTCGCACCGTTCCGGAGGTAACCGATTATCAGATGTATGTAGGTACAGCCTCACCTTACAACTTCAACGGTCTGGTGCGTCATTACTTTCTCCGGCGTGGTCCGAATATGGCTGACATTCAGGTCAATTTACTTCCCAAGGACGAACGGCAGTCTCAGAGTCACGACATAGCGAAGCGGGTACGACCTGCTATTCAACAGATCGCGACCAAATATCAAGCTCGCGTGAAGATTTCCGAGGTCCCTCCCGGACCGCCCGTGTTGCAGACTTTGGTGGCCGAAGTCTATGGTCCCGATTATCAGCGACAGCTCGAAGTGGCGCGTCAGATTCGTAGCGTGTTCGATTCCACGGCTGGCGTTGTAGATGTTGATTCCTACATAGAAGATGAGCAGACCAAATATCGTTTCGTTATCGATAAAGAGAAAGCGGCGTTAAATGGGGTCTCTGCGGAGCAGGTCGCGACTACGTTGAGAGTCGCCGTCCAGGGCGCCAACTTCGGTTTAGCTCATCAGGAACAGGAGAAGGAAGATGTCGCGATCATGCTTCGGCTTCCAATCGCCGAGCGGTCGAGCATCAATAGCCTGGAAGGTATAAAAGTCGTCGGGCAGGGAGGCAACCTGGTCCCGGTTGGTGAACTGGTTCGCGTCGAGCAGACTGTCAACGATCAAAGCATCTATCACAAGAACCTCATGCCGGTTGTTTACGTGACTGCTGATGTCGCCGGACAGGAAGAGAGCCCGGTCTATGCCATTATGAAACTTAATCAGGCGCTCGATGAATTAAAGTTGCCCGAAGGCTATCAGCTCGAACGCTATGTTTCTCGTCAACCTTTTCTCACAGATAAATTGGCGGTGAAATGGGATGGTGAATGGCACATTACGTATGAAGTCTTTCGCGATTTGGGACTTGCGTTCGCGGCAGTCTTAATCCTCATCTACATACTGGTTGTCGGCTGGTTCCAGTCGTTTAAGACGCCATTCACAATCATGGCGGCGATTCCATTCTCGCTCGTCGGAATTCTTCCGGCTCATGCCGTTTTGGGAGCGTTCTTTACTGCCACTTCGATGATTGGTTTCATTGCCGGCGCCGGCATTGTTGTACGCAATTCGATAATTCTCGTTGACTTCGTGAAATTAAGGTTAAACGAGGGGATGTCGCTCGCGGACGCAGTAGTCGATGCTGGTGCGGTGCGATTTCGACCGATGATGTTGACAGCGGCAGCCGTGATCGTCGGCTCGGCAGTAATCTTGTTTGACCCCATCTTTCAGGGCCTCGCAATCTCATTGATGGCAGGCGAAGTGGCGTCACTCTTTCTTTCACGCATGACTGTGCCGATTCTCTACTACATGAGTGAGCGTAAGGATCATGATGAAGTAGAAGAGTGCTTGCCGCTCGATGTCTCTACTCCTGCCGAGGCGCAGGAAAGTGAGGAGGTATTCTCCAGGTAGACATAACCCAGATTGCTCTTCTCTGTGCAACCTCTGTGTTCTCTGTGTCTCTGTGGTGAGTTATTGCTAAGAAATTAATCAACCACAGAGACACAGAGAACACAGAGGTTTGCACAGAGAAATCAATAATCGGTTAGTTCGTATTAAGCAACGGGAGAAGAGCACCGGGAATGTGCCTTCTCCCCTTCGGTTGTTGACCTCAGATTAGAAGTTGAAGCGAAGTACGAACTGAATCACTCTGCCACCGGGATCCGTCGTGGTCGACGTATCCTGATAGGCAACTGTCGTTTGTCCGAAGGTTGGTGAGGCGTACGTACCTGCCAAACTAACCGTATCGGCTGCGAAGCTTCCAACCTTGAAGTTCTGGTTGTTGATTACGTTCAATGCCTCGACTCGGAATTCGATATTCTTGTTTTCCGAGAAATTTACTTTCTTGATCAAGCTGGCGTCGATTCTGGTGAACCGCGGTCCATAGACC
>DATFDT010000338.1:0-10072 GCA_035251975.1 Pyrinomonadaceae bacterium
TGTTCTATTCCCGGGCGCAACTTTTCCCAACACCTCACGTTCTTCCTCATTATGAAAACACTTCTCCTACTTGCGCTGACGGCCGTATTACGAGTTCCGGCCTGTTGGTTTTAACAGCCGCAACCACCGACACCATTCCACCCGTTTCCGCACCCGGCGCGATCCCGGTCCAAAAGACGATGCGCGCGTTCGGTTCCGAACAGGAGCAGTGACGCAGCGCCGTCGTGGAGTTATCGACCGTTGCCGAAGCCGTCGGGCTAGGGAAGCGGCTGGGGATACCCGAAGGAGAACGAAGCGAAGTGGAACCTGTTAATGGTTGACTGGGCTCGCGGCAGTTCACACCAGCTCAAACTCGCGCACGGCGTGGACCGGATCGAGCAGATGGGAACCGACGCCGTCATCGTTGGCAGTGACGGCAAAGACTTACATTTCTCGGCGGTGCGTTTGGGTGCGTGGCCTGAGATCGTCTCGCGCTACACGGGTCAAGGCGCGTCGCAGGGCGAGCAGCGGAGTCATGGATTCTTCTACAGCCTGACGGTCAGGATTCGGGAATGCTGGGTTTACCGATCAGCGTGCCGGGTCGAGCAGGTTACAAGCATTTGTTCGAAAGCTCAGCCGCGATTCTGTTCCTGCGAAACGACTCACTACAATTTCGAGAAATTGGTGAGTTGGGCTCGCAGCCTGAGAGGGCCGTGGATGATCGGTGTCGCGCGTCGTGTGTTGATTGGTATGGAAATGCGCGACCGCTGTTTCTACGCGGGAGAGTGTTTGCGCTGCTCGGTTACGAAATCGTCGAGGGTCGGTTGGATGACGGGCGGATGCATGAAATACGGCGCATGAATTACCGACCGACCTAAAGGAAAGAGTTCACGCAAACACGCAAAGGCGGGTCAAATGCTTCGGGCGCGCCTTTGCGTCTTTGCGTTCTTTGCGCCTTTGCGTGAAACGGTTTAAACTTTCCGCCGCTGCGCTGTCCGATTAAATCAACATTCTGGAGGCCCCCGAAAATGTTACGACGACGCCTGTCTTGTATCTCCCTGCTGCTCATTCTTGCGCTCGCGAACTCGCTTGCAGCCCAGACTGCCCGGCGTCCAATGAAACTCGACGACCTGACGCGCTTCCGCAACGTCAGCGATCCACAGATTTCGCCGGACGGCCAGTGGGTCGCATACACCGTCAGCACCATCAACGCCAAGGACGACAAATCTACCTCGCACATCTGGATGGTCAACATCGACGGCAGCAACGATCGACAAATCACGTTCAGTAACGAAAGCGAAAGCTCGCCGCGTTGGAGCCCTGACGGCAAATACATCTCGTTCACTTCATCGCGACCCGGCAAGGCGCGCGGCAATCAGGTGTGGCTTCTCGATCGTAACGGCGGCGAAGCAATGCAGCTCACAGAGATAAAAGGCCGCTTGCAGGGACACGAATGGTCTCCCGATTCAAAACGACTGGCGCTCGTGATCGGCGATCCCGATCCGGAGTCAGAGCCTAGTCCATCACCACAACCCGGCGCCACGCCACGCGTTCCCAAACCCATAGTCATCGATCGTTACAGATACAAACAAGACGGCCAGGGCTACCTGCTCAGCGGGCGCCATACATACATCTACATCTTCGACATCGGGGCAAAGAAACTCGATCGACTCACGAAGAGCAAGTGGGACGAGGGTTCGCCCGCCTGGGCGCCTGACGGCGCCCGCATCGCTTTCATGAGCAACCACGGCGAAGATCCCGATCGCGATCCTGCGGCACAATTGTTCGTTGCCGAAGCTAAGGCCGGCGCAACTGAGAAACCTTTATCTCCCGAAACCATTCGCGCCAACCGCGCACGGCCGGAGTGGAGCCCCGATTCGAAATGGATCGCATTCATCGAAGGCGATGAGAAGAAGTACGGTGCTTACAACATGGACCATCTCGCGCTCGTCCCGTCAGACGGCAGCAGCGCACCAGCACGTTTTAAAGCCTCAGAGGATCTCGATCGCGGTGTCTCATCGCCTAAATTCACTTCAGACGGCAAGGCAATCCAGTTTTTGGTGACGGACGATCGCTCGGTCTATCCGATGAAGGCAAGTCTCTCGGGCGGCGCCGCGCAACGACTGCTGAACCCGCCGGTCGTCATCAGTAATTGGAACTACAACGGCGGGCGCGTGGTGGCGATTTCGGGTGGCGACACGAAGGCCGGCGAGATCAACGTTTGGGAAGGAAACTCGTTGCGCCAGCTCACACACCAGAACGATCCACTGTTTGCTGAGCTCGATCTAGGCGTCACAGAAGAGGTCAACTTTCAGAGTAAAGACGGAACGCAGGTCGGCGGATTGCTCACTTACCCGGTCGGTTACGTTAAAGGGACGAAAGTTCCGCTGCTCCTCCGAATTCACGGTGGTCCAAACGGGCAGGATCAGCACACGTTCAGCGCCGAGCGCCAGTTCTTTGCGGCGAATGGTTATGCCGTCCTCGCGGTGAACTATCGCGGCAGCGCGGGTCGCGGGCAGAAGTTCTCGCGCGCGATCTTTGCTGACTGGGGCAACTACGAAGTGCAGGATCTACTCGCGGGCGTCGATCACGTGATCAAGATGGGTGTTGCGGATCCGGATCGGCTCGGTGTCGGTGGCTGGAGTTACGGCGGAATCCTGACTGATTACCTGATCGCGACCGACACGCGATTCAAAGGAGCGACGAGCGGCGCCGGAACAGCGTTCACCGTTGCGTTCTATGGTACTGACCAGTACATCATTCAGTACGACTACGAGATTGGTCCACCCTGGAATCCGAAAGCGTGGGAAACTTACGTGAAGATCTCCTATCCGTTCCTGCACGCCGATCGCATTCAGACGCCGACGTTGTTTCTCGGCGGCGAGCGCGACTTCAACGTGCCCGTGCAAGGCAGCCAGCAGATGTACCAGGCGCTGCGCAGTCTCGGGATCGATACGCAGTTGATTATCTATCCGAACGAGAACCACGGCATTCAGCGCCCGAGCTACCAGCGCGACCGCATGGAGCGATATCTCGGATGGTATGACAAGTACGTGAAGAAAGCGGCAACTCCATCAAGCACGTCGACGGCGCAGTGATCTGTGGCTAATAAACGCTGATTTGCTATAGTCGATCGCATGCGTGTTTTTGCGACGTCGGATCTACATACAGATTACAAAGAAAACTTTCTCTGGCTTACAGAACTGTCTGACATCGCCTACCGCGACGACACTCTCATCGTCGCGGGCGATGTCTCCGATCGTTTAGAGATCATTCGCGAGACGCTCTTACTCCTCCGCTCGAAGTTTCGCCACGTACTCTTCACGCCCGGCAATCACGAGCTTTGGGTTCGTAGCTCAGAACTAAATTCAATCGAAAAATTCCATCAAGTCCTGAAACTCTGTGAAGACATCGGTGTAATCACTACGCCTCTACGTTTAGAAGATCTCTGGATCGTTCCACTCTTCTCCTGGTACGACGGCGTCTACGATCCCGAGATGCAAGCGTGGGTCGACTTTCACCTTTGCAAGTGGCCCGACAACATTCAATCGCTTCCCGATTACTTTCTTCGTCTTAACGAGCCACACCTCAAGTCGTACGACGGGCAGGTCATAACTTTCTCTCACTTCATCCCGCGCGCTGAGTTGTTGCCGCCGCCGCAATACATGAGATTTAGCTGGCTACCCGACGTCTCGATCTGCGCCGCACTCGACGCACAAATCAGAAACCTCAATTCAATGGTCCACGTCTGCGGACACACCCACACCACCATCGATACTGTGATCGACGACGTGCGATACATTCAAAACGCCGTTCGCTACCCGAAGGAACGACGTTTCGAGAGTTTTCCCATCAAAAAGATCTGGGATAACGAACGGGTGGCCACGAAGGGCCACCCCTACAGTTGATTTCAAGTTGCATTGAACACGGTAACAGTGCATCCGTGAAATCCGCGACTTCAAGTTGGATTGAATACGGTGGCCTACAACTGTAGGGGTGGCCCTCTGTGGCCACCCGTCTAGGCCAATCAAGGGCTGCTGATAGCTCGCGTGGTTGCCACTTTTTGCAACAAACTCGCGAGGCGCTGGATATCGAACGGTTTGGTGAGGTGGGCGTAGAAGCCCTTGTCGTTAGCGCGCTGAATGTCTTCGGGGCGACCAAAACCAGTCAGAGCGACGGCCGGAATGTCCTCCTTGCCCGGAATCTGCCGTAGCCTGCTGAGGAACTCAAACCCATCCATCTCAGGCATCGAGATATCAGACAACACAACGTCAAACTCCTTCTCACGCGCCAAACGCAATGCTTCGACCCCACTCGTCGCAGCACAAACCGCCGCGCCACCAATCTCGAGCAGGTGCCGGACCATCTCCGTCGTGTCTTCTGAATCGTCAACGACCAACACTGACATTCCTTCGAGCGAGCCGATATCCAGATCCTGCGCGGCTGAAGAATGCGACTTCAAATTACCACTGCGCGGCAATCGGATCGTGAACGTCGCTCCTTTGCCTACACCCTCGGAATACGCGCTCACCGAGCCACCATGCAGCTCGACTAGCTGTTGGACCACCGCGAGGCCAATACCCATTCCCTGCTGAGCGCGGCTCGTTCCCGGATCCGCCTGCCGAAAGATCTCGAAGATGTGCGGCAGGAACGACGTATCGATTCCCTGCCCGTTGTCAGATACCGTCAGAACAATCTTGTCGTTCTCTTCTTCGAGTCGAACGACGATGCGCCCGCCACGCGGCGTGAATTTCACAGAGTTGTTCAGCAGGTTCCAAATGATCTGCTCCAGTCGTACCGGATCCGCCTGCACAAACAACACATCATCCGGCGCTTCGACTCTGATCTCGACACCTTTACCTTCCGCATCAATTCGCACAGTCTCGATCGCGTTTTCGATCGAAGCGACTGGGGAAACAGTCTCACGATTCAATTCGAGCTTGCCGCTGCGCAGTCTCGACAGATCGAGCAGATCGCGGATCAGTTTCGACTGGGCCACTGCATTGCGTTTCACCGCGTCAGCCATGCGATGCAAGTGAGGTGCAGATCTGATCTCATCCATCCGCAGCAGCAACTCCGCGTAACCGAGAATCACGTTCAGCGGATTGCGCAGTTCGTGCGACATGATCGCCAGAAACTCATCCTTCAAACGATTCGCATCCTCGGCGGTCTCGCGCAGCTCGTGTTCGCGCGCGAGCAACTGTTCGCGCTCTCCTTCAACACGCTTGCGCTCGAGATAATCGGCAGTTTGTCGCGCCAGCAAATCCATGAGCCGCAACTCCTGCTCGCTGGGCCGGTGCGCGTGACTGAAATGCGTCGAGATGATTCCGAGGGCATTGCCCTCGCTGCTAACCAGCGGCACTGATTCAACGGCGAGCACGTCGGCCTCATGCATCGCCTGAAGTGACGGCTTGCCGGCATAGATCTCACTATTGTTTATGTTTTCTACGACGACGCGCTGTTTCGAGTGCAGCGCGACGCCACATGCCGAGTCTCCATTGTGACCGCACTCGAATAACTCCAGAAACGGATCGTCAAAACCGATTTGCGTGACCAGCCTGAGCGACTCCGAATCACCATTGAGCAACTGAATATTGCCTTTGTCTGCGCCGGTTATATCGATGGCGACATCGAGAATCTCTTCAAGACAACTGTCGATGTCGTCTCCGTCTTTCGCGCAGCGTGCACCGATCTCATTCAGGCGTCGCATCGCCTTGAGGTCAGCCGCGCTGTGTTCGAGGATTCCAAACAATCGGGCTTCACTCTCGCGCAGCTCTTTCGTGCGCTCCTCAACCTGGTCTTCGAGTGTGTTCTTTGCCTGGCGAAGTTTTTCTTCGAGAGCTTTCTGCGCGGTCAGATCGGTAACGACGATACTGATCGAGTTTGTTTGCGGCTGAAGTTTGGCAAACGACAGGAGCACCGGAACTTCCCTGCCTCCGCCGGGACTGAGTGTGTATTCACGTCGAAAAGATTGCTGACACGCTTGTTCAACGTCTGCGAGAAACTGATCGCGCAGCTCCGGTATGACGAAGTCGCCGAACGGAACTCCACTCGTTTTGCTCTCAGTCAAGCCGAGAATGCCGGAGAAGTTGCGATTGCTGTAGAGAATGTACGAGTCGGGTGAAACACTCACCGCGCCTTCGTTCATCTCGTCGATCATGAGCCGGTAAGGATAGTCGGCGCTGGTTAGCGTGTAGATAACTTCGCCTTCCGGGCTGTCGATCACGAGCGCGTCCACTTCGCCTTGCTGGATCGCTCGCAGCGTATCCTCAGCTTCGTCAAGACGACGCTGCAAATCAATTGTTTCGTCTTCTGTTCGTTTTCCCATATTTCTTTTAATAACGCGCCTTCTCTGTGCAACCTCTGCGTCCTCTGTGGTTATTGAATGCTCAAGAACAGCAAACCGCAGAGACACAGAGAACACAGAGGTTGCACAGAGAAGACCATTAGGCGCCCTTTAGTTGATCTTTAAAATCCTGGCGCTTGTAAATATCCAATCCGACCAAAACCTTCTGCGTGTTGGAAAGATCACCCACAAACTTTCTGATGGGCAGCGGCAATTTTCTCACCAGCGTCGGCGCCGCAATGACCTGCGCTTCACGCGCGGCATCCGGATCCTTGTAAATATCTATTACTTCCAACTCATAATCCGGCAAGTGCTCTTCACAAATCTTTCGTAAGTTGTAAACAGCTTTAAGCGACCGGCCCGTCGAACCCGTAACATAAAGTCGCAAGATGTATTTCGCTCGCCTGAGCGCGTTTCCTTTAATCGCCTCCTCAAAAGCTTCTGTCGCATTGCGCAGCTTTGTGGTTAATGGTCGTTTGCCGTCGGGTTTTTCATTTTTTGGCTTTGCCATCTAGTACACACACTTTCATACTCAACATACTTAACGAGGTTGTATATCCAGTCCAACCAGAACGCGCTCCGTGTTGGAAAGATCGCCGATGATCTTTCTAATCGGCTGCGGCAACTTGCGCACGAGCGTCGGCACCGCAAGTATTTGATCGCCGCGCGCGAGCATCGGGTTCTCCATTAAATCTATAACTTCAATGTGATACTGCCCCTTCAGATATTCTTCGCAAATGTCCTTGAGATTTCTGAAGGCTGTGACCGATCGTGGAGTTTGACCTGCAACGTAAAGACGCAGGTTCCAGCGACTACGCTCTTCGCTTACCTCCTGCGAACGACCGTTGGTGGAATTCTGTCGTTTCTTCTTCGTGGGGGGCTCTTTCATCGAGCAGCTCCTTTCCGCGCTTTTCTCGCGCCATTTTCATCAATTTTCATTCCGCGACTATCAGCTTTTCGCAATCGGGCGATCTCGAGTCGCTGGTCTGCGGCTTCCCTGAGCCGTTTCTCTTCAGCATCCAGATCCATGAGGATTGCGTCACGCTCAGTTTCATACTGGCTCTTCAAGGCTTGTAGTTGTGCTTCATAAAGCTCCTGCTTACGCCGCAACTCGCGCTGTTTGCGCGCGGACATGTGCCCCCGTTCGACTTCGGCCGCCGTCTCGCGCGCGATCTGATTCGAACGGGCTGAGCCCATCAAAACTCCGTCGGAACCGATGTAGGCGTCGACAAGCTCGATACCGTGATCGGTTAGCAGAAACTCGCGCACCTGGTTGGAATGTGCGGTGCCGCGCGCCTTCAGAATGTAGAGCCCGCGATTTCTTTCTCCATTCGACTCGATAGTCTTCACCAGTAACCACGCATCCATCAGCGACGAGACGTCGACTTCCGAGTCTTCGATCTCACTCGCGGCCGACGTCAGACTCGTGAACAGGCCAGTGATTTGTCTCGATTTAAAGAAATCGATGAGCCGCGTGAGCATCGATTTAGTTTCCATCCTATCGCCCACTGCGAGGAAGTTAGTGATCGGATCTACAACGACAACTGCGGGGTTAAACTCAGTAATCGCTTTGTGGACGAGTGCAAGGTGGACTTCTAATCCCCACGCCGACGGCCTCGCATTGTGAAACTGCAATAACCCCTTCTTCACGAATTTTTCGAGATCGACGCCGACTGAACGCATGTTGCGAATGATCTGCTCCTGCGACTCTTCAAATGCGAAGAAGAGCGCCCGCTCGCCACGCTGGCACGCCGCCGCGATAAAATGCGCTGCAATAGTGCTCTTTCCGGTTCCCGCTGTTCCTGACACGAGTATCGAGCTACCACGGTAAAAGCCCTGACCGTCAAGCATGGTGTCGAGACGTTCGATTCCCGTGGAGATGTGTTCGGTAGGAGCTTTGTGCATTAATCCCAGTGAAGTAATCGGAAGAACTGAAAAGCCTTTGTCGTCGATGAAGAATGGATACTCGTTCGTGCCGTGCGAAGTGCCGCGATATTTGACGATGCGCATGCGGCGCGTCGAGATCTGATTCTGTACGCGGTGATCGAGAAGTATGACGCAGTCAGCGACGTATTCTTCGAGACCGTAGCGCGTGAGCTTGCCTTCGCCACGCTCCCCTGTGATAACTGCCGTCACTCCTTTGTCTTTTAGCCAGCGGAAGAGACGACGCAGCTCGGCGCGGACGATTGCTTCGTTGGGCAGAGCGGCGAAGAGTGCTTCGAGCGTGTCGAGTACGACGCGCTTCGCACCGATCGAGTCGATGGCGTGGTTGAGTCTAAGAAAGAGAGCTTCGAGATCGTATTCGCCGGTTTCCTCGATCTCGGAGCGCTCGATGAAGACGTAATCGAGTATGAGTTTTTTCTCGGCGATTAGCTCGTTCAGGTCAAAGCCGAGCGACGCGACGTTTGTGGCCAGCTCTACGTCCGACTCTTCGAACGAAATGAAAACGCCGGGCTCGTTGAAGAGCGTCGCGCCACGGACGAGAAACTCCATGGCAAAAAGTGTTTTGCCGGCGCCGGCGCTGCCGCAAATGAGCGTGGGCCGGCCCGCGGGCAAACCGCCGCGAGTTATTTCGTCGAAGCCGGGGATCCCAGTGCGTTCCTTTTGTAAACCCTTGAGAGGCTGGAGATTACGACGATTTAGTCTCGACACCAATGCTTCCTCCAAAGCAATAGAGACTTCGGCCAAAAGTTTCAGGGGATATCGGTACAGTAGGGATAAAAGGGGAAGGAATTTATACCATAATTGGCTTTATTTACGGTAGATGGGACTTCTATAGGGCGATGCCCCAGGGACCGTCACCGGCCTTGATAGTCGCAACGACTTTATTCGTGCCGGTATCCACGACGCTGATATCATTTGATAAGCCGTTCGCCGTGTACAACTTTCGTCCATCCGGCGTGAGCGCGATGCCCCAGGGCCTTTGGCCGACGGGAATTAAGGTGAGCAAAGTGAGGTGCTCGCCATCGATCACGGCGACGCTGTTTCCCCGTCCGGTCGCAACATAGACTCGTTTGCCATCCGGCGAAACGACGACGCCCTTTGGTTTCAACTGCCCCGGCAGATTGATCGTCTTAACTACCGAATGATCGCGGGTATCAACCACCGAAACGACGTTCCCGTTTTCCGCAGTCACATAAGCCCGCGCGCTGTCGGCCGTAAAGGCAGCCTCGCGCGGGCGTGCGCCCACCAGAAACTGCTTTACAACTTGTCCACTCTGCGTATCGATAACGCTGACGCTGCTGCTTGATTCTGAGGTGATGTAAACCCAGCGCCCATCGGGGCTGATCGCGGCGCCTTCTGGTTCGAGTCCGACAGGCATGGTCGCGATCACGCGATTCGCTGTGACATCCGTGATCGATGCGGTGCCTGCATCTTCGTTGGCGATGTAGAGACGTGTGGCGTGATCGTTGACTACGAAGTTCTCTGGATCGGTACCCGCTTCGTATTTCGCGATGACGTTTCCTTTGAGATCGAGTTCCGCGATCTTGTCCTCGCCCTGCGTTTGATTGGACGGATAGCTAATGGCGACCCAGACACGCGTACGGTCGGGATTGAGTCGTATGCCACGCAGTCGCCCGCCGACTTTGATCGTTGAGTAAACGCGGTCGGCGCCCGTATCGATGACAGTGATCGTGCCGTCGCGTTCGTTGGTCACGAAGGCAAGCGGACCTGTGGGACCGCGAGAGCAACCGGAAAGCGTCACGGCTAACATAAAGATACTCACGCAGCGGCGCAACGGCGCAG
>DATFDT010000339.1:0-9541 GCA_035251975.1 Pyrinomonadaceae bacterium
CCATCGACGTCGCGTAAGAAATCCGTATATATCCCTCCGCTCCGAATCCCGCTCCATCCGTGACGACAGTGTGTTCCTCTTCAAGGAGTTTCTGGGCGAAGTCTCCAGAGGTCTTCAGATCCTTTTTCAAACAACCGCGGATGTCAGGAAAAGCATAGAACGCACCTTCAGGTTCGCTGCACTTGAACCCCGGAATCTCTCGCAGTGCGTTAAGTAACCACGCGCGGCGCTTTGTATATTCGGCGAGCATGATGCCGACGGACTCTTGTGGTCCTGTAAGCGCCTCGAGCGCAGCCCACTGCGCGATCGAGTTGGTATTCGACGTTGAGTGGCCTTGAACTTTCAACATCGCCTTGATCCACTCAGCGGGTGCGAGCGCGTATCCAACGCGCCATCCCGTCATCGCATAAGTCTTCGAAAACGATCCTGCGATACACAAGCGCGATCTCAGCTCTGCCGGAAGACCCGCCGCACTGAAAACTTCTGCCGGCGGGTATACAAACCGTAGGTAGCACTCGTCCGAGATGACATAGATCCCACGCTCGCTCGTCAGCTCCATGATCTTGCGAAACTCTGCCGGAGGCAGCACGCGTCCCGATGGATTCGAAGGCGAGTTGAGAATCAGCAGCTTCGTCTTTGGCGTGATCGCATGTTCGACCTGATCGGCTGTGAGGACGAAACTCGTTTCTTCAGTTTCGATGAACACCGGTTTTGCGCCGGCGAAGACTGCGATCTCCGGAAAAGTCACCCAGTAAGGTTTTGGAATCAGTGCTTCGTCACCGGGATTCAATAAGGTGACGCCGGCATTGAAGATCGCCTGCTTGCCACCGGCCGTCGCCATCACTTCGCCCGGTTGATACTCGACGGCAAACTCGCGTTGATAGAAGTCGATGATTGCGCGGTGCAGTTCGCGAATGCCTGCGTTGGCGGTGTACTTGGTCCGGCCTGCGCGCATGGCCCGTTCGGCTGCCTGCTTGATGTTGTCGGGCGTGTCGAAGTCGGGTTCGCCGGCGCCGAAGTCGCACACGTTAGCGCCCGAGGCTCGCAACTCTTCCGCGGCCGCCATGGCTGCCATCGTTGCTGACGACTGCATGTGAGCGACATTTTCGGAAACAGGGAAGGATGACATAACGGGCATTGTTTTCATCGGTTCAACTTTTCTTTCATTCGCCTTTCGATCAGCGGTGGGACGAGGCCGGTGACAGTACCGCCGAGTTGAAACACTTCTTTGACCAGGCGCGAGCTGACGTAGGAGTAAGTTTCTGCCGGCATCATGAAGACGGTTTCAATGCCGGGCTCGAGACGGCGGTTCATCAATGCCATTTGTAGTTCGTACTCGTAATCGGAGATGGCGCGTATACCACGAACGATCACGTTTGCCTGTTGGGCCACGGCATAGTTTACAAGTAGTCCGGTGAAGGAATCGACACGGACGGCGCAACGTCCACGCGAGATGTCCTGGACGACTTTGCTGAGCATGTCGCGCCGTTCGTCGACAGTGAAAAAAGGCTGCTTCTCGGGATTTACGAGAATGCTGATGATGATCTCGTCGAAGAGTTTGCAGCCGCGCTCGATGATGTCCAGGTGACCGTTAGTGACTGGATCGAAGGAGCCGGGGTAAATGGCGCGTCGCATGGAAGGATGTTAATCAAAAATAGCCGCTTTCGACAAACAATAGCCGTTTTCGACAAGTAATAGCTGTTGTCTGGGGCCGAGTAGGATGCTAGCATCCTCGCAACGATTAGGAGATTTCGAATGGCTCACAATCTCACACAAATCGACGATGCTTACATTCCGCCGGAGCTGATTGGCGCCCAGGGAGTAACGCCGGAACAGTTCGAAGAACTCTGTGGCAAGTACAGAAAATTGCGGCTTGAACTCACCTCAACCGGAGAATTAATTGCTATGCCGCCTACAGGCGTAGAAACTGCTAGACTCAATGCCATCCTCACAGGTCAACTCGACGCGTGGTTCAGACAGTCTCGCATTGGTGTCTGTTTTGGCAATACCGGGGGGTTCACACTGCCAAACGGTGCTATCCGGTCACCGGACGCTTCGTGGATCGAACAGGAAAAATGGGACAGTCTCACGAGCCAACAAAAGAAGCGCTTTGGTCCCTGGTGTCCGGACTTCGTGGTGGAACTTAAATCACCTAGTGACCACCTGAGTGAGTTGCGCAACAAGATGGTGGAATACATGGAGAATGGCGCATCGCTGGGCTGGTTGATCGATCCATTCAAGCGACAAGTTTATATCTACGAGCCGAATCAGGAAGTAGTTATCTTAGATAATCCCGAAACGGTTTCTGCTGATCCTCTGCTGCCTGGGTTCATGCTGAACCTCACCGAGCTTTGGTCAGAGTAAGTGCTTTCAACAGGATTCCAGGATTTACAGGATCATCAAGATGTGTTTCAATACAGCTTGACAATTTGGCGTGGTGAGTTAAAGCGACTTGCGGCCACATAAAATAATCCGCTAAACAGCTCGAGTTAAGTTTTTGAAGGCTCCGCGTTGTTAGGCGCGGGGCCTTTGTTATTGCCTATGTCGAATCTTCTCGAAACTCTGAAAGAACGTATCGTCGTCTTCGATGGCGCGATGGGCACCAACCTGCAGGTCCAAAACCTGACGCTCGACGACTTCGGTGGACCACGCTTCGAAGGCTGCAACGAGAACCTGCTCGTCACGAGACCGGACGCCGTCGAGAAAGTTCACGCAGGCTTCCTCGACATCGGTTGCGACGTCGTCGAGACCAATTCATTCAACGGCACACCCGTAGACTTCGCCGAGTATGACATCGCTGACAAAGCGTATGACATGAACGTGCTCGCCGCACAGCTCGCGAAACGCGTCGCTTCTGATTACACGACGAAAGACAAACCGCGCTGGGTGGCCGGCTCGATGGGACCCGGGCGCAAACTCCCAACACTCGGCCATATCTCATTCAAAGATCTGCGTGACGCTTACGGTGTGCAGGTTCGCGGACTACTCGACGGTGGCGTCGATCTGCTGATCGTCGAGACCTGCCAGGACCTCCTGCAAACAAAAGCCGCGCTTGCCGCAATATTCAATCACTTCAAAGAGTCGCGTCGTCGTGTACCTGTAATCGCGCAAGTCACGATCGAAGTTTTTGGGACAATGCTCAACGGCACCGAGATCTCTGCGGCGCTGACGGCGCTCGCTCCTTTTCCGATCGACGTCGTCGGCATGAACTGCGGCACTGGTCCAAAGCACATGACGGAGAGCATTCGCTACATCTGCGAGAACTCGCCGTTGCCAGTCTCTGTACTTCCAAATGCCGGTCTGCCTTCCGTCGTCGACGGCAAGATGCACTACGACGAGACGCCGGAAAGTTTCACGGCGCAACTGGTCCATTTTGCAAATGACTTCGGCGCGAACATCGTCGGCGGTTGTTGTGGAACGACACCGGCACACCTGCGTCTCGTTGTCGATGCGATGCAGCAGATCACGCCGAAGGAGCGTCATGCAAAGACGCTACCCGCGGCTTCGTCGATCTACAGTCAACAGCCTTACGTGCAGGATGCGTCGTTTCTGATTGTCGGCGAACGCGTGAACGCAAGCGGATCGAAGAAAATGCGCGATCTGCTGAACGCCGAAGACTGGGACGGCCTCGTCGCGCTCGGCAAGGAGCAGGAGCGCGAAGGCGCACACATTCTCGACGTCAACGTCGATTTCGTCGGCCGCGACGGTGAAACCGACATGCACGAGCTCGCATCCCGTCTCGTCACGAACGTCAAGATTCCTTTGATGTTCGACTCGACTGAGTGGCAGAAGATGGAAGCCGGACTCCAGCACGCAGGCGGCAAGTGCATCCTCAACTCGACCAACTACGAAGACGGTGTGCCGCGCTTCGTAAAAGTGATCGAGCTCGCGAAGACGTACGGCGCGAGTGTCGTCATCGGTACGATCGACGAAGACGGTATGGCGCGCACGAGAGCAGGCAAGTTCAAGATCGCTAAGCGTGCTTATGAACAGGCGACGATGGAATTAGGTTTGCCGGCTTCTGACATCTTCTTCGATGCGCTTGCGTTGCCGATCTCGACCGGTATCGAAGAAGACCGCCGCAACGCGCTCGAAACGATCGAGGCGATCAGGCAAATCAAAGCCGAGCTGCCCGGCGCCTTCACGATCCTGGGCGTTTCGAACATCTCATTCGGTTTGAATCCGGCATCACGAATCGTGCTGAACTCGGTGTTTCTACACGACGCAGTCGAAGCCGGACTCGACTCCGCGATCGTGAATGCGAGCAAGATCGAGCCGCTGAATCGCATCGGCGAACAGGAATTGAAAGTCGCGCGCGAGCTGATCTACGACCAGCGAAGATTTGAAGGCGACGTTTGCGTCTACGATCCGCTGACTGAGTTTACAAAGCTTTTCGAAGGCGTGAAGGCGAAGGCGACGAAGAAGTCGAGTAAAGGCGAGACTGTCGAGGAACGTCTCAAGAACCACATCATCGACGGCGAGAAAATCGGACTCGAAGACGAGCTGCGACTCGGTCTCGAAAAGTATCCCGCGCTCGACATCATCAACAACATTCTCCTGGAAGGTATGAAAGTGGTCGGCGATCTCTTCGGCAGTGGGCAAATGCAACTGCCGTTCGTCTTGCAGTCAGCCGAAGCGATGAAAGCCGCGGTGCGGTTTCTTGAGCCGTTCATGGAGAAGAAGGGCGGCGCGACCGCGAAGGGAACGATGGTGCTCGCCACGGTTAAAGGCGACGTTCACGACATCGGCAAAAACCTCGTCGACATCATCCTGACGAATAACGGCTACAAGGTTCTCAACCTCGGCATCAAGCAGCCGATTGAGGCGATCTTGCAGGCGTACAACGAAAACGGTGCGGATGCGATCGGCATGAGTGGTCTGCTCGTGAAGTCGACGTTGATCATGCGCGAGAACCTCGAACTGATGAACGAGCGTGGCATCAAGGCGCCGGTCGTGCTTGGTGGCGCGGCATTGACCCGCAAGTACGTCGAGGACGATCTGAAGTCAGTCTACAAAGGACGGCTCTACTACGCGCGCGATGCGTTTGCCGGTCTCCACACGATGGATCAGTTGGTTGGTGAGACTGATTCAGACGACGTGAAAAAGCATGCAGACGCGGCGGGTTTGGAAACCGCTGAAGATGTCGAAGATCTGATCGGCGAAGAGGCCAAGCTCGGTATTCGTAAGATTGCGCGCCCAAAAAGGAACGGTAACGGTGATACCACACATACCGTGCGGTCCAACGTCAGTCGTGATGTGCCGATTCCAAGCGCGCCATTCTACGGCTCGCGTGTCGTTGAAAACATCTCACTCGCGGACTTGTTCTCATTCATCAATGAGACAGCTCTGTTCAAGGGCCAGTGGCAGTTCAAACAAGGCCGAATGCCGCTCGAAGAATACCAGGCGCTCGTCCGGCAGAAGGTGCGCCCGATCTACCAGGAATTGAAAGAGCGTTCGGTGCGTGAAAAGTTGCTCGATCCGAAGCTGGTTTACGGTTATTACCAGTGCCAGTCAGAAGGAAACGATCTGATCGTTTACGACGAAGGTAAAGAGGTGCGGTTTACGTTTCCGCGACAACCGGCCGGCAAGCATCTCTGTCTCGCAGACTTCTTCGCTGCGAAAGACTCCGGAAAGATGGACGTCGTCGCGTTTCATCTCGTCACTGTCGGGCGTCGAGCGAGTGAGTACTCGCACGAGCTGTTCAAATCAGACAATTACTCGGACTACCTTTACTTCCACGGCTTGAGCGTCGAGAGCGCAGAGGCACTCGCAGAGTTTTGGCACAAACGGATTCGTGAAGAGCTCGGCATAGCTGGGCAAGATTCGCCTGAGCTGACGCGACTGTTCAAGCAGGAATACCAGGGCTCACGTTACAGCTTCGGTTATCCTGCCTGCCCGCGACTCGAAGATCAGGAGAAGCTCTTCACCTTGCTCGATCCGTCGCGCATCGGCGTCGAGCTGAGCGAGGAGTTTCAACTGGAGCCAGAACAATCGACTTCGGCTATTATTGTCCACCATCCGGAGGCTAAATACTTCTCGATTGAGTAATCTCTGTGTGACCTCTATGTCTCTGTGGTTATAAATGATATGGATAAAGTCACCACAAAGACACGGAGGACACAGAGGTTGCACAGAGAAGAGATCGAGGTCCTAACCCCGTTCGAACGTTTCGCTTTCCGCTTCGTGCGGCGCATGAATCACGGCGCCTGGAAGCGTTTTTGGACCTGGTGTCAAAGCACACTCGGCGCCGGCTGGATCCATCTCTCCACTTACAACATCATGAACGTCTACGGTCTCGAACACGTCGAGGCCGCCGCGCACGATCGACCCCTCCTGCTCGTCGCGAATCATCGCTCGTTTTTCGACATGTACGCCGTTTCCACCGTGCTGTTTTACAAAACGCGCTGGCCCAAGCGACTTTATTTTCCGGTGCGCGGGAGATTCTTCTACCAGTCACCGCTCGGGCTTTTTGTAAACCTGATCATGGGCTGGTGGTCCATGTATCCGCCATTTTTCGCGACCGGCGATCATCCGCTTCCGGAGAAGCGCGCGTTTGATAAGTTCTCGTTCGAAGTGCTCAGCGATCTCGCACGTTCAGGTGCAGGCAACATCATCGGTTTTCATCCCGAAGGAACACGCAACAAAGATGACGATCCATATTCTTTCCTGCGCGCGCAGCCGGGTGTGGGAAAGTTGATCATGGAAGCGAAACCACAGGTGATTCCGGTGTTCATCGCGGGGCTTTGCAATAGTCTGCCGAAGCAGGTCGCGCGAAACTGGAACCGCGAAGACGTGATCCGAATCCATTTTGGCGAGCTGCTGGATTTGAGCGAGCATCTCGCGAAACCGGATCGACTGCGAACACACAAAGAAATTGCAGATGTAGTGATGGACAAAATCGCGCAGCTCGGCGAACAAGACAGAGCCATCCACCGATTACACAGAACATCTGAGCAATCTGCGGAATCTGTGGAAAAAATATGTCAGTAGTAATCGTTAATCCATCATCGGCGGGTGGAAGCACTGGTGAAGCGTGGCCACAGATTGCGAGTGACCTGCGCTCACAGTTCGGCGCATTCCGGGTTTTGTTCACGAAACATCGTGGTGACGCGGCGGCGCTCGCGAACGAAGCGGCGCGTAAAGGCGCGAAGTTCATCATTGCGTGCGGTGGGGATGGAACTGTCTCCGAAGTCGCGAACGGCATTTTGTCTTCAGGAAAAGACGTAGAGCTCGGAATTCTGCCGAGCGGCACTGGCGGCGATTTCAGAAGAACACTCGAGATTCCTTCGCGCACTCGCGACGCTGCGAAAATTCTTCGCACCGGCCGTACTGCGCGGATCGACGCCGGTCGAGTTTCATACGTCGATCACAACGGAACGGATGCGACACGATATTTCGTCGGCGTCGCGTCATGCGGCATGAGCACGAAAGTCATCGAGCGCGTCAAAGCCGATCACGCGTCCTTTGCGTCCGCTCTACTAAAAACTGCCATGCGCAACGAGCCGGTGCGTCTCGTGGTCCAACTCGACGATTCCCACGAGCACCATCTCGTCGTCTCGAATCTTTGTGTCGCAAACGCACGTTACTTCGGCGGCGGGATGAAGATCGCTCCCGATGCAAAACTGACGGACGGCAAGTTTGACGTGGTTAGCGTGGGCGATTTGAGCGCGCTCAAAATCTTCACGAGCGCGCCGCGTGTTTATACAGGCTCGCATCTCTCGATGCCGGAAGTGAGTCATGCGTTAGCGCGCAAGATCACAGTGCGCGCAGCGGATCGCGCCGCTGAAGTCGCGCTGGAAGTGGACGGAGAACTTCCTGGAAGACTGCCGGCGACGTTCCAGATTATTCCCGAAGCACTACGCATTCGCGTTAACGATAAAAATTAGCCACAGATTACACGGATAAAATACTGATCGTCTTTTTATCTGTGTAATTGTGGCTAAATATTTTATGATGCATGTAGCTCATGGATGATAGACGTTCTAAACCCCGACTAAGCGTCAATCTCGATGCAGTCTGGCATGGTGGCGAGGAGAGACACTCCGCGCAAATCACCGATCTTTCTGAAGGCGGCTGTTACCTCGATACCGTGGGCGAGGTACTGGCCGGCGAAATCGTCGCCTTTCGTGTGTTGCTACCTGACGGCGATTGGCTTTATCTCGAAGGCGAAGTCCGACACCATCGACATGGCAGAGGGTTTGGCGTTCAATTTGTCGACTTAAACGAAGAGCAATCAACGAACCTGGCGCGTCTGCTGCAAATCGCGAGAGAAGCTGGACCAGAAGCTCCGGCGATTTCTGCAGACCTGGTTGAAGACTAAAACATTCCTGGGCTGATCCTTCCGTGGCAATTCAAGGCACTTTGAAAAGCATGAGCCTGACTGACCTGTTGCAGTTTCTGGCAACAGCGCGCAAGTCGGGCACGCTGAAGTTCGATCAAGGCAAGATCACCAAACAGATCTATTTCAAAAACGGGATGATCGTCGGCTCGAAGTCGAACGATCCGCGCGAGTATCTCGGCCAGGTACTGCTCCATTACGGAAAAGTCGATGAGATCCAGTTGAAAGTCGCGCGCGAGATACAGCGGACGACCGGCGCGAAACTGGGCGAGGTTCTCGTCGAGCAGGGATTCTTAACCGAAGACGATGTGCTCAACATCCTGAAGACTCGCACGCTCGACGCCATCTACGATCTCTTTGTTTGGACTGACGGTGACTTCGAATTTTATGACGACGAGCCGCCGCCCGAGGATCTGTTGCTGATCGAAGTCGAGCCGACGAACGTGATCATGGAAGGCATTTACCGCATCGACGAGTTTGCGCGTTATCGCTCGCTGGTGCCGACGGACAGAACGATTCTCGAGCTCAACGCAGGCTGGACGTCTTCGTTGAAACTGGGCAAGGAATACCGGCAGGTTTTGTTCTTTGTCGAGAAGCGGATGTCGGTTGCGGAGATCTGTTACCACATGCACGCCTCGGCGTTTCATGTTTACGGACAGCTTTACACCTTGATCAGCGAAGGTCTTGCGCGCGTCGTTGGTGAGTTGCCGGAAGACGTTCCGCCGCCGGTCAAGGAAGTGGAAGACTTGCCGGAGAGCGTGACCGAGATGGTCTGGTCTGCCGAGCGCAAACTCGAAGACGATCCCGAAGCCGCGCTGGAGATCGTGCAGAAGGCTTTGGAGCAGCAACCGAACAATCCTGAAGCGCAGGCGTTGTTGCCGGCGGCTGAAGAGAAGTTCGTCAAACGTGTTTACGCGAGTGGAACGATCGGTCCGAAATCCGTGCCGCATTTGCGTGTCTCGCCGTCTGATCTGACGACCCAGCAGATCGATCCGCAGGAAGGATTTGTCCTTTCGCGCATCAACGGTTCTTGGGACATTCAGTCGATACTCTCGATCTGCCCGTTTCGTGAAGCGGACTGTCTGAAGATGATCAAGAAGTTAATGGAGCGGGGGATTGTTGAGATACAGAACCGAGCGCGGTAGCGCCGGGTCAAACGTGGGTACGGGCTGTATTGATGAAGTTGACCCGGCGCTACCGCGC
>DATFDT010000340.1:0-28861 GCA_035251975.1 Pyrinomonadaceae bacterium
GAATGAGAAAACTTCAACTCGCGTTGATAGGCGCAGTGTTTGTCGTCACGCTTGGATACGCTCTGCGATCAGGCATAACAACGGCAGCTACGACGACTGCAGCCGAGCAGCAACAACAGAGCCAACCGGCTGAGGGTTTAGACTACTCGAAGTTTCTGCATAGCAGCCGAAATCATGCGCGTCTACCGTGTCTTCTCTGCCACCGTCGTGAGAGCAATTCGCCGCGGCCACAGCTTCCGGGCAAATCGGGACACGTGCCTTGCACCGGCTGCCACGCGCAGCAGTTTTCAAATTCAGACAGCCCGATATGCACCATCTGTCACACAGACGTTAAGTCGGGCGCCGTGAAACCTTTCCCGCGTCTAAAAAGCTTCCGCATGAAGTTCGACCATGGGCGACACTTAGCAATGGGAGGTGTTAGCTGCGCAACCTGTCACCGCTCATCGCGTCGAGGGGTAGCGTTGTCGATCCCGGCTGGCTTCAATGCTCACACAACTTGCTATCGTTGCCATACTCCACGTGCACAATCGCAGGGACGCGACATCTCCTCGTGCAGCACCTGCCATCAATTAGGCGGCTACCGGCGCACTCCTGAATTCGCGCAAGCTTTCCGTGTTGGCTTTAGTCACGCCAAACATCAGAAAGAAGCTTGCAACGAATGTCATCAGGTCAGGGCGGGAGCGCCACCACAAAGACAGGTAAGCGCGCCCCAGCCACTGAATCATCACGCCCGGCCGCGCTCGCAGAGTTGTATGAGTTGTCACGATGGCAAGCGTGCTTTTGGCGGCGATGATTTTTCAGTTTGCAAACGTTGCCATACCGGAACTACCTGGCGTTTCTGACCTGCTCTTCTCTGTGCTGCCTCTGTGTTCTCTGTGTCTCTGTGGTTGTTTCTACCACGGAGACACAGAGAACACAGAGGCAGCACAGAGTTGTTCAAAATCAAAAACCTAAATCATAGAGTAGAATACTTTTCGTGTTCTCGAAGGCTCAGCTAATGCCCGGCGTGATCCTGGGTGTATTCCTCGGCCTGGCGATCGGAGTCGGCGCCTACACCTTCGTGTACGCTCGCGGTTATTCATACATGACCGACAACGCTGAAGCATGTGTGAACTGTCATGTCATGCAGGATCAGTTTAGCGGTTGGTTGAAGTCGAGCCATCGCTCGGTGGCGGTTTGCAATGATTGCCACACGCCTCCCGGACTGGTCGCGAAGTACGCGACAAAAGCGCGCAATGGTTTTTGGCATTCCTACTATTTCACGACCGGCTGGTTTGACGACAACATCCACATTTCATCTCGAGGTCGTGAAGTAACTGAAGAAGCCTGTCGCAAGTGTCATCAGGATATCGTGCAAGCCATCGAAGGCCCGCACCCGGAAGCTATAGACGCGCAAACAAGTTGTATTCGCTGTCACGACTCAGTTGGTCACTTGCATTAATCGGAGAGATATCAATGGCTGAAGAGAAGAAACGTCGTTCGCTGCGATTGGTAGTGCTCGTAGCCTTAGTCGTGCTCGCCACTGTTCTGGGACTGGCGCTCCTCGTGAATATTTTTCAGCGCAAGCAGGAAGCACGCAATCCATTCTTCAGAGTTGTCGAACTCACCGACGACACGATCGATCCGAGTATTTGGGGTAAGAACTTTCCGCTTCAATACGACGATTACTTAAAGACAACCGATCAGGTGCGCACGCGCTACGGCGGCAGCGAAGCCGAGCCGCGCACGCCGACCCAGGCCGATCCTCGTTCCATCGTGGCCCAATCGCGACTCGAAGAAGACCCGCGATTGAAAATAATGTGGGCTGGGTATGCATTTTCGAAAGACTTCCGAGAAGAACGCGGTCACGCGTACATGCTCGACGATCAAACGTTCACCGAACGACAAAAAGTTGCACATCAGCCCGGCACCTGCATCAACTGTCACGCTTCGGCATATGTGGCTTACAAGCAACTTGGTGGCGGCGATATCTTCAAGGGCTTCGAAGCATTGAACAAGATGCCGTATTTCGACGCGCGCAAGGTTGTGACGCATCCGGTTGCGTGTATCGATTGTCATGATTCGCAAACGATGCAGTTGCGCGTTACGCGTCCGGCCTTCATCGAGGGCATGCGCGTGTTGAAAGCTTCGCAGGGCATTCAGAACTACGATGTGAACAAGCAGGCGACCCGACAGGAGATGCGCGCTTACGTTTGTGGGCAATGTCATGACGAGTATCACTTCAGCGGGCCGGAGAAACGCCTGGTCTATCCATGGGCCAAAGGTCTTCTGGTGGAAAACATTCTCGCTTTTTATGACGAGCAGAAGTTCAAAGACTGGGAGCACGCGCAAACGGGTGCGCCTGTGCTCAAGGCTCAGCATCCCGAGTTTGAGCTGTGGAACCAGGGAATTCACGCGCGTTCGGGGGTCGTATGTGCTGACTGCCACATGCCTTACAAACGCGAAGGTGCATTGAAGATCAGCGATCATCACGTGCGCTCGCCGTTGCTCAACATCAATCGCGCGTGTCAGACGTGTCACAAATGGTCTGAGGATGAGCTGCGGGCCAGAGTGGAAACGATTCAACAGCGGACGCACAATCTTCGCAATCTGGCGATGGACGCGCTCGTGGAGTTGATTGGAGACATTAAGGCAGCGAAGGACGCAGGCCGAACTGATGCCGGAGTGACGACGGCCATGGACTTCCAACGTCGTGCGCAGTTCTATGTCGACTTTATCGAATCCGAGAACTCAACCGGATTTCACGCGCCGCAGGAAGCCGCGCGCATTCTGGGTGAATCGATCAACTTCTCACGCAAAGGCCAGGTCGCACTGCGCGGCGTTTCTCAAAGCGCTACGCAATGAGCGATTACTGCGGCTTTAGTATATTGTGTAATCCAGAAGTGTTGTTTCAACGAGAGTAATTTAGCCACTGATGACACGGATAGAAATCCGGATTTATTTCCGTGTTATCCGTGGCCTCCCTAATCATTCCAGGTTTTGAGTTCCTGTTTCCTGCCCTGCAATAGTTTTTGCCAGTAATCGCAAGGGATCTGAATTTCGCGAAACACAATAGGCAAATCGGTTTTAGGTATGCGAACCGCATCAGCCGGAGCGGTCACCATTGGCAACACACCGCCACACGAAGCGCCGCCTTCTTGACTACTAACGAACACTTCGACATGACCATCGACCTCGCACACGCCGTCGATCATGATCGTGTAGCCCGATGATGGCCGCTCTCCCATTGCCGCAACGATTATCATCTCTTTCGCGAAGTCGATCTCGGGGAGTGGCGGCATCCATTGGCCCGGCGGAACGTTAGCGCCGAGCCCTTTCCAGAAATCACTGAATTCGTCGCGATTCCTGATAACCAAACGAAACGAGGTCTTGGAGGGATAACCGTTAACCCACGGAAGTGGCGGCGGCCTCTCCCCGCCGAAGCGAAGCGGCACAGCGAAAGCCGTCATTTTCGGACCAGGTAATATCATGATGGGAAGCGGTTTCCCGCGACATACGCTCGGTGACTTCTCTTGCACACCAAACGACAATGAGAGACTCGTCAGGACGGAGAAACAGATTAAGGCTAGTTTCATTATCGCGACCTCCGATAAGCGTCCGTAGCCAGTGGAGGAGCTAATAATAGCAACCGCTTACCGTATATAAAACCCACTGCGTTAATCGGCTTTGCACAAAAAGTCCCTACATATTGGTTTCTCTGTGCAACTATCTGTGTTCTCTGTGTGTGTCTTTTGCTCGGAATTCATCAACCACAGAAACACAGAGGACACAGAGGTTGCACAGAGGAGAGGTCCTTCGTGACTTCTTGTGCAAAGCTCACGAGGGCTAACGGCAACGTCGCTCGGTGTCGCTCAGATTCTTCCACTCGCCCACTCCCTGCGTAATCGGTTTCGCGTACGCAGGCAAGTCGATGATCCTTGCGCCTGCAGTCTGCTTTGGAGCTTGCGCGGCGAGCGCATTGTAAGTAAGAACTCTGAGGTCCGGCCCAGGTGGGATGTACCTGATCACATACTCACGAAACCGGTAGCCGTCGCCACAATCAAAAAGGAACTGAGGCACCGCTACGATGTAAGGCTTCTTCTCATCGAGCGGAACCTCTTTTGTTCCGGTTTGTAGCTTTAGATCTGCAACAACATTGCCATTGCTGGTGCGTTCCCGCCTGAAACTAATGCCCGACACCTGGAGAAAGCTACCGTCACCTGTCTTGCTCTTTGCAGAGACATCCAGAATCTGTTCCTTAAGATCCTTCGCCGTGAGCTCCACAAAAACGATCGGACTCGGATAAGCAAAAGTGCGCTCGAGATGCTCGAACGTAACCCGTTCGCAAAATTCGTCGTCTATGCGTATCGAACCGCCGTTGATTACGCCTACATCAGCCGAAACGTTCTTGTATGGCTTGCGCATGTTGTCGGCTAGAAAGCTGCCCCAATTGCTTTCTGCATTCCGAACTGCCTCTTCGGTTCCGTTGTAGCAAAGTCCCGGGCGCGGGGTGATCTCGGTGTCGAGATACGGTCGCTCACGTCTCATCTTAACGCGATAGATATTCTCGACTGTCTGCTCGAAACCCGGATCGCTTTTTATGTTTTCATCGACTACGACGCTCTCCTCCGACACGTCAGCAATTCCACCTTTCTGAACCACTGAGACTTTCCAAATCATACGCGCGTTTGAGTCGCCTTTTGTGATCAGGGCAGTCGCCGGTGAAGCCGGCTCTCGATCGATCGAGTGTTCATGCCCGCCCGCTATCCAGCGAAAGCGAGGATGCTCGCGCCGCAGTTTGGCAAGTTCGCGATCGTCACCGATATCGAGATGCGTAAGACCGAAGATAATGTCGGCGCCTGATTGTTCCAGTTGTTGGATGTGTTGCCTTGCCGCAGCGACATAATCGCCACTGATTGGGCCATAGGACCGGTCCTTCCCCTGATGTGAGTTGTCGATGGTGAGCGCAAAGATGCCGACTCTTAACCTGCCGAAGTTTTGCAGCACGTGTTCGACAACATTGTCTCGGAGAGCCGGGAGTAGACTGGGATTGTTTCGCTCCAAGTTCGAAGCAACCCAACGAAACCGCGATTTATCGATCGCGTCGGTGAGATATTGCGCCTGGTTCTTCTTCGGATCGGGATCGTCGCTGTAGTCAAATTCGTGGTTTCCGGGCACTACAAATACCGGGGCGATCGTGTCCAGATAATTGAGCGCATCGATCATCTGAGTTCCGTGGAATAGATCGCTTTCGAGCGAGGGGGCGAGGAAGTCGCCGGCATGAAGCACGATCACCGGCACTTTCGGGTTCTGCGTTTTCAACTGTCGCAGGAGAGTTGCGACGCGGGCCAGTCCGCCACGTTTGCCGTTCCGCAGTGCGTCAAGACGATAGACATCGTTGAGTTGGACCACAATCAACTCGGTCGGTGAATTCGGATCGTCAGGCTCGTTATACCGTCCATAGAGATAAATAGCGCCGACTATCGCTAACAATCCGAGGACTGAGAAGGCATAAAGCCAAGGGGGAAACCCTGGCTTCGTAGAAACGGTGGGTGTTGTGGGAGGTTGAGGTGCAGCCTGAGCAGACGGAGCTTGCTTGTTTCGCGGTGTATTGTTGTTCGGCATGGCTTCTCCGTTAGTCTGTGGAAACCCATCTGGGTAGACTGTTGTTGTATATATGCTCCTTTACGGCGGACCACGTCGCTCTTTCCGCGGCAGCCGTTTTAGGCAACGGCACACGCATCTGTTTGAGTAGTTCGTGGCGGTAAAGATCGAAAGCCACCTTGATCTGTTGAGCGTACAAAACCGCATTCCCGATCGCGCCTCGATAAGCGATCCACGAGACGATTAGACCACCCGCAAAACACAGCAGGAATAAGTAAGGCGAGGCGCCGACGAAGACCAGGTAAATCCCTGAAATGAATGCGAGAGCGGCCGACAGAAATGAGATGACCAGCATGAAGTCAACACTGGTTCGCAGCTCTATCACTGCCTCGGTGAATGACGGAGGAAAAAGATTGTAGAGGCGTGGCCACATCACCACGGCGTCGAGTTGGTAGCGATCGAGCGAATATAGTTCCGAGTTCTTCAGAATATTTCCGAGCTGTGTTGGCATTACCTGTCCGGGTTGGGTCGGGAGCGGATAGCCGAAATAGATGTATTGATATTGTCTTGGATCGCGCCGGCTCTGGGCATCGTATTGCGCGAGCTTGCGCTGGTGCCATTGCTGGCCGATGCGCCGAAACAGTCCTGAGCCAGGAAAGTTCCAATAGCCTTCATAGAGACGTAGAAGTCCTGACGACTGGCTTGCCAACACGTTCGAAAAGATCACGAGCCACGCGAAGAACGCGATTAAACGAACGATCCAGACCGTTCCTTCGCCAGTCCAAAGATGCGCAGCGGCAGAAACATCTCCTTTACCCGCGTACCAGATCACGATGAGCACGCCCCAGAAGAGTAGGCTGGGAAGGAAATATGTGACCTGAAACCGTCGGTCGAAGAAACCCAGGACTTGTGTGAAAATGGCACCGAAAGTCATATCGTTTTCCTCAAAGCACCTTCAAAGCGTGCGGTGGTGGCGGGTTCTGGCAGAAGGGCGGATGGTTCACGTCGATATACGGCAGGCCCGTGTTAAGGAAGCCGCATTGCTTGCATTTAAAGTCGACAGTAGCAGGTTGTGGATCGCCTCCGAGACTACCTGCTGCTGCGACAGTCAGGAAAAACTTGCTGACCTGCGACATGAAGAGCACCGTCTGCCCGCCAACCTGCCCGCGAGTTCCCTTCACCCAAACACCTTCGCCGGCGCTGATGCCAATGCTTTGAAGAAGATTTCTCGCGCCCTGAAAGAAGTCGTCGGCGATATAGATCGCCAGCGGTATGCCGTCGACCTCCGGCACATTGTTGTTGATGACTAATTCTCCTGCCTTCTTCATTCCATCCTCCTTTCGAGTCTATGGTCTCGTATCGACGATATTGTCGACCACTCGTATGTCTACTTCAGCGGTTCTGCCGGATTCGTAAGACCGCGTTCTCCTTCGAGTAAGTTTTTCCGAACCTTCGATCCGTAATGGGAAAAATTAAATTTCCATTTCATAGCGCCGTCTTAAGGTTGCTGAGATGTGGAGAAAAGCGAGTAATTATGACAGGATGGAAGCCTCATAATTTTTGCCATGAAGGGCCAGGCTCAAATGAAGAGACTCGTTGCTGGTCTAATTTTTATTTTTGCGGCGCTCGTAACTTCCGTTTCAGCGCAAACCGTTGCTTTCACGAATGTCAGCGTGATCCCGATGGATCGTGAGCGGGTGCTGGCGAAGCAGACGGTCGTGATCAAGAACGGATTGATTACAGAGATCGGCGACGAGAAGAAAGTGAAGCTGCCGAAGGATGCAGTGCGTGTCGATGGTACGGGAAAGTATCTAATCCCCGGTCTCGTCGATATGCACACTCACCTGCTATCAGACAGCAATGAGTTTCCCGATTCGATTGGTCCGGATGAGTTGCGCGTGATGGTGGCGAACGGGGTCACGACGGTCCGGTTTATGATCGGAACTCCCGAGCTGCTGTCTCTGCGCAGCCGCTCCGCTAACGGCGAGATTGATGCCCCGACGCTCTTCGTCGCGAGCCCACACCTGACAGGGCGCGAACAAGGAAATAATTTCGTCGTCAACACGCCCGAAGAGGCGCGCGAGGCGGTGCGCAAATCGAAAGCGGCGGGTTACGACTTTATTAAAGTGACGACGTTCGTCAAACCGGAGGTTTACGAAGCGGCAGTTGACGAAGCCGCGAAGCAGAACATCCGTGTTGTCGGTCACGCAGACAGCCGGTTCGTCGGCGTCGAACGCGCATGGACGGCGAAACAGCAGATCGAGCACCTCGATGGATACATGGAGCTACTGCTTCGTGACGATGCGCCCATGAAGGGAAGCGTGTCTGACCTTTATATATACAACCCGGACAATTGGAAAAGCTTTGATTACATTGATGAAAGCAAGATCGCAGAAGTCGCGCGGAAGACGGTCGCGTCGAACCCATACGTAGATCCAACGCAGCATTTCATGAAAAATACTTTCGGACGTTTGCGAACCGAAGACGAGATTCGCAAGCAGCCTGACTTTCGCTTCTACCCGCCGAAGGTGCAACAGCAATGGCTCGATTTCTACAAGAAGAACCGCTTCATCAACACTGTGTCTTTGGAAAAGCGAACTCGCTGGATCCAACTGCGCGACAAGCTGATCAAGGCAATCTACGACGCCGGCGGACGGATCATGACCGGGTCTGACACGCCTGAGTTTCTGTGGCTATACGGCTTCGGTATGCATCACGAGCTGAAGGCACTGCGCGACGCTGGTCTTTCGAACTACGCGGTTCTCGAGGCGGCAACCAAAAACCCATCAATGTTCCTCGGCACGATCGACAAGTCCGGCACGATCGAGAAAGGAAAGCGTGCCGACCTCATACTCCTAAACGCCAACCCGCTCGACAACATCTCCGCCACCGAAAACCGCGCCGGCGTAATGCTGAAGGGCAAATGGCACACGCAAGAAGAGTTGAACGAGTGGCTGGACCAGTCGGCAAAAGCGATCTCGACGTCATTCAAAGAACATTAAGGTATTGAACCCAACTGACGAGTTCGCTACCGCTCCCTGTAGTGACCCGATCCAACAACTTTTACTGTCGGAAAGTTGATCGCGATGCTGAATATTGGTGAGCGGCTCGATGATCACAGTAATTGTCGCGCGCTACTCGATCCCTTGAGAACCTGGTGAACTACGCCGAAGGCGTTCGCTAATTCAAGCCCATGGTTGGAGCGCCAGAGACAACCCCGGGTGTAGTTCGAACTATCCTGAGTGTTTTCTGGTACGGGTGTGGGGCTGCCTATGTATGCGTGGCGAGCACTAACTCACGGACAAGTTCTGCCTGAACAGGGCCGGCAACATTAAATCTCTGACGTGCCGCGCGGCCGACGTGAAACTCGCGAATCGACGTTGTGTGCCGGAGTATTTCAATGGCGTTTCGATCGATTCCACCTCCGGCGATGATTACGATTTCAGGCGCGGCCGCCCGTTCGTAGGCATCGAGGCGTCCACGTCTCTTTTCCAATTCGTCCGATCCGCCGCTGCTCAGAATTCGATCCACCTGAGGCAAACTCTTTAATTGAGTCACGGCCTGTAGCTGATCGGCGGCAGACTCAAACGCATGGTGGAATGTCGCCTTCAAGCCGGGCGCGCAAGCCAGGACCCGCGACGTGAGCTCAAGATCGATCTTACGGCCTTCGAGAAAGCCCAAAACGAGACCATCAATACCCAGGCTCGAGAACTCCGACGCAGCATCACAAAGTCTTTCAATTTCCTTTTGGTCAGAAGTTCCGAAGCCGTCACTCTCACGAACCATGACTCGGAGCGGTAGATCCACCGCCTCGTTTATTGCTCGGACCAATTTGAACGAAGGTGTAAGCCCACCACGGTCCAGATCTCTGACAACTTCCAAACGCCCTGCACCACCCTTCTGCGCCGCAATTGCGTCGGCGACAGAACAAGCGATTACCTCCAAAATTGCTTTGCTCATTTTAAAATTTCTCTGCGCATCCTCTGTGGTGAACGCGCGGGTGGCCACGGAGGGCCACCCCTACAGTTGTTGCCCATCGTGCGCCTCCAATGATGTAGTGCGGTCGACTACAACTGTAGGGGCGGCCCTCCGTGGCCGCCCGGGCGTTCACCACCGAGCAGAGGGAGTTGAATCCTGGTCATACACCAACAATTAAAGCCTTTGGTCTGATCACCGTTTCGGCAAATCGCTCCATCTCTTCAAGCTGCGGGCTGCACTGCAATAACAACAGATCCACCCCAACATCTTCAAACTCAGCCACGCGCTCTGCGACCTGGTCCGGTGTGCCGACTAAACCGGATTTCAGTCCGCGATTCGAAACGCTGTAATCTTCGAGCGAGACCTGTTGCTCCAGCTTCGTGCCCGCCAGCCATTGCTGATAGTTCTCGTAGCCGGCGGCGAATTGTTTGACATTCGTGATCCGCTCCAGCTCACGCTTCGCTTCAACTTCGTCCTCACGCACGATCGCATACGCCGTGACACCAAACTTCATCGGCGCCAAACCAAGCCGCTCTCTGCGCTCGGATAGATCCCGAATCTTCTCACGCACGCGCGACGGCTCGTCGCCGTGCATCACATAAGCATCACACCAGCGCGAGATCAGATCTTTCGCCGCCTCCGATTCGCCGCCCGCATAGATTGTTGGCCGCGGTCGCGTTTGCGGTTTGGGTTGTAACACCGCGTCGTCAACTCGATAGTATTTCCCTGAATACGAAAAGTGATCTACCTCCCATAATCGCTCGACGATCTCCAGCCACTCACGCGTCCGCGCATAACGATCGTCATGTTGTTCAAAGTCGACGCCATATTTGCGCGCCTCATCCTTCCACCACGAAGACACGACATTCAGCGAGAGCCTGCCGCTGCCGCCAATGTGATCGATGTTAGCCGCCTGCTTCGCTAACAACGCGGGCTGATGAAAAGTCGGACGCACCGCAACCATCAACTCGAGCGTATTAGTAACTGCTGCTAATGCCGCGGCAGTGGACCACGCGTCGAGCGAGGGCGCGTGGACGCCCTTGATATCGTTGAGATTGAGCTCGGCGATCAGAGTCAGGTCGTAGCCAATCTGCTCGCTGCGTTGCGCCAGACGGCTGACATAACTCCAGCTCGCTTCCATTCCTTCGTCTTCTACATTTCTCAGCCAACCGCCGAAAACCGGGAGCCAGTAACCGTAGCGCATCGCCGAACCTCCTCTTCCAGAAAATCGACCAGTCTTGCGTGCGGATCGAAGCCGATCACGCGTGTTGCATCCGCGACAAAATTTGAAAGCGCGTTGATGTCGTAATAGAGCAACGAACCGTCACGGTCGTCGATGATGTACTCAACACCGCCAACGTCGATCTGCGCCGTCTGAACGATCAGTTCCACTGCTTTGATCACGTCTCGCGGCGGTTCAAATGCTTCCACGCGCAGACCGGATCGCGGCGCATCGACGGGACAAGCCACGCGCTTTAGCTCAACGCCGTCAGTGGTCTGACAGATATCAGCCGGACATAGATTGAAAGTGTCACCCGTGGTGAAAACTTTGATCGCGTAGAGATACTTGCCGCCGAGTGTTTCAACGCGCGTGATGTGGCCGTCGTGGGGCGGAATGAATTCCTGGACCAGACCAGTCTGATCGAGACCCAGATCGAGTTGGCCATTCCCTACGGCCTGGACCAGCGCTTCGCGCGAATCAAAGCGTGTGATGCCCGCGCCGCTGCCGCCGATGTTAGCTTTCAACACGATTGGAAAGCGGAGACTTTCCGAAGCTTTGACGGCGAGTGAGGTTGAATTGATAACTCGTGCGCGCGGATAGGCGAGATTGAGTGAGTCGAGTAAAGAGAGCTGTCGTGCTTTCGAGATTTCCACAGCGAAGGCTGATTGCCCGTTGATGACTCGAGTTCCCTGCTCCTCGAGATGATTTAAGTATTGGAGTGTGTAGAAGATTCCGTGACCGTGCCCTCGCAGGTAAGCCGATGGGCTCATGCGATTGAACACGACGTCGTAGCTTGTTTCGTGTTCGCCCGGGTCATAGTTGTGGGCGGTCGCATCGAGTGTGACGTAGGAAAATTTACGGCGGTCCAGTTCGGCGAACAGTGGCCGAAACCAGTCGGGGTGCTCGTAATAAATGGCCAGAGTGCTCATAGTTTTTTCTCCTCGTGTTTTTTGCAGGCACAAAAAAAAGGCCGCTCGAAAGGAGCGGCCCTGGTGAATGCTAATGATTGCTATGAATCTATGTTACATACACGCCAGTCCGCTCAATCGCCGGCATACAACAACACAAACAAGCACACATCTGATCGTTCTTGCGAGCGATGACTGGTTGTTTAGTCGTTGCGGTCATTTGTTTATTTGCGTTGCGGTAAAAATACTTTAGTGCATCGAACACTGTCAACGATTGTGCAACAAAATCTCCGACACCGCGTAACTACTACCACGTTTTCGCAGCACACTGAGCTAGAGACTATGGCGAACGCAATCGAGGTTGAGGGACTTTCCCGCACTTTTAACAGCCGGCGCGCTGTTGATGACGTCTCTTTCACCGTGGAGGCCGGTGAGATATTCGGCTTCCTGGGCCATAACGGTGCCGGTAAGACAACTTCAATACGGATGTTGACGGGGCAGTTGCGGCCCACCTCAGGACACGCGCGAGTCGCCGGTTGTGACGTGATCGCGGAACAGCGCCGCCTTAAACCGCTCATCGGTGTTGTTTCCGAGCATCAAAATCTCTACGAGCGTATGTCCGCCAGCGAGAACCTCACCTTTGCGGCGCGGCTTTACGGTGCCGATACAAGACGCATTGACGAAGCGCTGGACCAGGTCGGACTACTCGATCGCGCTAATGACAAAATTCAGCAGTATTCCAACGGCATGAAGCAGCGACTGCTGATTGCGCGTTCGCTGCTTCACCGTCCAAAGATCATTTTTCTTGACGAGCCGACCAGAGGACTGGACCCGATCGTCGGGCGTGACATTCGTCGTCTGGTACTGGATCTTTCGCGCGAGGGAATAACGGTCTTCCTCACTACTCACTACATGGAGGAAGCAGACCAGCTTTGCAATCGCGTAGCTTTCATCAGCGCCGGAAAGATCGTCGCATTGGATACACCCGATAATCTGAAGCTGGCCCATGGACAGAAGTCTTTACAGGTGAGACTCAATGATGGCGAACGCCTGACCATCTCTCTGGACGATCAAGACTCCGGCGAGAAAATAAAGCGACTGGTAACCTCCGGCCAGATTCGAACGCTGCATTCAGCCGAAGCCACGCTCGAAGAAGTATTCATTCACATGACAGGGAGGAAATTGTCTGAATGAACAGTCGAGCTTGGGCCGGGTCACTATTGCGTTAACTGTAGGGGTGGCCCTCCGTGGCCACTCGTTCATCACCAATGCGATGTCAAAGACGGGTGGCCACGGAGGGCCACCCCTATAGTTAACGCAATAGTGATTTCTGACTTTTAGGGCAAAGCAAAATGAACTCGAGAGTTGTCTCAGCCTTCGCGCAGAAGGACATCGTCGACGCAATCAGGAACCGCTATCTTCTCGGCGCGTTACTGACGCCCGTTTTCGTAGCCATTCTTCTTCGTATCCTGCTGCCGGGCATCAGTAACCTGAACTTCAACGTGATGGTCCATGATCCGGGCGGCTCACGCCTGGCTTCTGAACTGCGCGCGATGCCGCACATGAAAGTGATCACGGCGGCTTCGGCTGAAAGTGTCGCAAACGACCTGGAGAAATCGAAAGCGGTTGGCGGACTCGTCATACCCGCAAACTTCGACGCCGATATCGCCGCAGGAAAACAACCCCAGCTTCTCGTTTACGTCAACAACAAGCAGAACAACATCGAACAAGCCATGTTTCGACAGCTCGTGGAGCGGCAGTTTTTAGCTTCGGTGAAAGAGCGCCTTCCAGCCCATCTGACCTGGATCGACGTCAACAAAGAAGCAAGCGCTGAAACTCCGGCATTGAACGTCAATCAAATGATGCTGCCGATGCTCTTGTTACTTACCTTCGCGATGGCCGGCGCGCTGGTCGTGCCGTTGTTACTGGTGGAAGAGAAAGAAAAGCGCACGCTGGATTTCCTGTTAACGTCGCCTGCGAGTTTGGCAGAGATAATTGCGGGTAAGGCTCTGACCGGTGTGGTCTACAGTGTCTTGTTTGCGGGAATCTTGTTAGCAGTCAATTACAAGCTGGTCGGCAACTGGCCACTGACGCTGTTGACTATCCTCATTGGAGTAGTCTTCGTTGTAGCAGTCGGTTTGTTCATGGGCGCGCTCTTTGAAAACACAATGCAAGTGAACACGTGGGCCGGCCTCGTCCTGTTTGTGTTGCTCGCGCCAAGCTTCCCTTTCCTTCGCCTGCCCGCCATGCTGGAGCGAGCACTACATTTTGTTCCGACATACTACTTCGTCGAAGCTCTGAGATCAGCATTGGCCGGAACTTCTTCAGCACGATTTTGGGGACATCTCGCCGTGGTGTTAGCCAGTACCGCAATTGCGTTTGCAGCAGCGATCTGGGCACTGCGTCGCCAACAGAACTAGCTCTCAAACCCGCCCACTGCCCTGGTTGGAATTGGCCCTTCGCTTACGTACGCTACCGAACTGATAGAGATCAACAACATGACTGCAATAAAAAACATTAAACACAAATTTGACAAGACTCACTATTAAAGTCTGCCACACAAATTTCGTCTGGCAACTTTCCCCAACTGGACGATTTTCTCCCAAAAAGCTTGTGGGTCAGGCGTTCGTTATGACCTCCGTGCGGCGCGGTCATCCCCGATAACGAAAGCGGCAAAAGTTCTGAGTGTATACGTTTGTTCTAATTTCGGGTACGGCAGTGCTCTGTCTGTTTGACTGTGTCGTCCCGTCAGATACTCAGACTCCGCTCGCAACACAAGCAAGGAGGGGCTGAACCTCGGTTCTAAGTGCCCTTTGAGCTGAGGTTTGTTTGATGAGGCGCTGTCAAAAATAGCAAGGAGTGCCGGGTTGTTTACTTCGGAGCCTGATCTTCAGGACTCCTAACGGACGAGGGAAAGATGAACATTAACTTTAGAAAAGTCTTGATGCCACTGTTATGCGCCGGAATTTTGGCGTTTACGGCAGCCGCGGCTCAAGCCGATCCCGTAACCTTTAGTACTACTGGTGTCTTCAGTATCAGTGGTACTAACGTTGTCAACTTCGCGAGTGTTAATGGGACGACGACGATCACTTTCAATGGCACCACCAATCCGGTTAACACGCCGGCAGGTACCAGCTTTGGTGATATCGTCGTTACCACGACCGTACCCGCGAATCTCATGGGTCCGGCAATCGCAGGAAATTTCACGTTGAATATTTTTCAGGTATCGCCGGCCGGAACGGGTAGTCTCGTGGGAACCCTTGCCGGATCACTGGGCTTCAACACGGGTATAGCGACCCTGAGCTTTTCAACAACATCAATAACAATTAACGGTTTCACTTACACTCTAAATCCAACTTACACAATCGCGTTACCGGTAACTGGTGTTGGTGGAGGAGCGGGAACGGGGACCACGACTCTTCAAGGTACCGTAACAGGTACTGCTGTTCCGGAACCTGCGAGCATGGTGCTACTCGGCACTGGGTTGTTGGGAGCCGCTGGCGCTGTAAGACGTCGATTCAGGCGTCAATAGTCTGTATCGAAACTTTATTCTATCGGGACCAGATTGAAACTCGATCTGGTCCCATAAATATCAGAATGCTCATAAAACAACTTTTAGGTTTAATCTGCTTATTGTTTGTAACCGCCGGAATCACTTTCGCTCAGGGAACACCCAGCCTGAGTATTAATGACATTACGGTGCCTGAACGTGACGATCCTGGTACCCTGGTCGGATGGGAGTTCACGATCAGCTTATCTGCTCCGAGCACTCAGACGGTAACTGTCACGGCTACGACACAGGCGGGAAGCGCGGCAGAAAATGTCGACTTTGGAGGGGGTTCGATCGTTCTGAATATTCCAGCGGGGCAAACTTCACAAACGCTGACTGTCTTCATCAAGGGCGACACAGCCGTAGAAGGAACTGAAAACTTTTTCGTGAACCTGAGCACTCCTGTCAATGCAACAATCGCCGACGCTCAGGGAGTGGCAACGATCGTTGATGACGACGCGCTTCTCCTTCTCAACCAAACAAATTCAACACGAGCTGTCGCACTTGATTCCGTTACATTTGTTGCAGAGACGCTTCCGATCATTACCGAACGTAATTTCAGCTCAGATCACCGTACGCGACTGGCTGTGTTTGCGATCGGGTTGAAATTGGCAAACGGCGAACCAGCGTCTGCAATTACTGCTACTGCGGAAGACTCAACGGGAACCGCCAGGCCACTTACCGTGGAGTTCGTGACTCCGGCGCCAAACTTCCCCTGGCTCACACAAGTGAATTTAAAATTGACCGACCAGATCGTTCCAGGCGACGTCAAGATAAGAATCTCGCTGCACGGACAAACAAGTAACCCGGTGCTCGTAAACCTCAAAGCACAGTAATACCGAAGCAGCGGGGGCAAGCCCCTCTTCCTGACTTGTTCTTTTTTCAGGTTTGTAATCCTTTTACGTCTTCTTGAAATGAACAAGTCAGGAAGAGGGGCTTGCCCCCGCTGTTCTTCAATAATTAGACGTGAAGCGCAGCAGGTTCCCGGCGAATGCGAACCACAGCACGCCCACACACGCTAACAACATCACTGCCGCCTGTAGCTTCACCCAAAAACCGCGTCTGTTGATCCACGTGAACACTGCATTAAAGAGCACGATCAGTGTCCCCGCAGCTCCGACTATGCCTACGGTTTGAATAAGCCAAAACTTCATCGTGCCGCGATCGCTGAAGACCTCCAGATGCGTCAGGCCATAGGTTACGAGTCCAAACAAGGCTGCGATGAAAATCAGATCGAGCGCAAAAACAATCCGCACCAGAACGCGCAGCAATCGCTCCTTCGGAGTCAACTCCAGTCTCACCCCGAAATGTCTCCTCACAAACCACGCAATCGGCCAAAGAAGCAGCGTAGCCAGCATAAACACCAGCGACGCACCCAGCACGATCGAAATCAGCTTGCCATTTTGCAACGTTCCGATCCGCTGGCCCACAAAGAACGGGTACGGCAATACCAGCAGCATCTGGCCATTCTGATCCGGCTTAAAGATCAGTTTGTCTGACCCATCGCGCTCGAGGAACGTCATTGGACCAACGCCTTGCCAGCGCTTTGGCTTGCCGTTTGGTCCGGTGAGTTGCGGCACTTCGATGTCTCCATCTCCCACCGGAGAAACCACGAACTGCTGGAGCACCGAAGCAACTTTCAAAAACGAATTCTCACTGCGCCTGCTCAAAATGTACGTTCCCGCTACGGCCTTCGCATCGTCTTTAGCGCTCGCCGAACTCGTTGCAGGCACAGTGTAAGGATAGTAGCGATCGAGAAATGCTTCCCAAAGGGTTGCCCTCGGCGAATCGCCCAGGCCAGAGCTGTTCCCCGCACTGTTATAGGAAACAAAAAAGCCTACTTTTTGATCGAGGACCAAATGCAGATCGCTGTGAAAGAACACCGTGTCGCCACCGTGTCCGATGATGCGTTGATTGTTGCGCGACTCTTCGTAAAACCCGTAACACATCGCGTTGGCGGCATCATCAAGCGCAAAGAGCCGTGAATGCATCAAACGCGCGGTCTCGGGTTTGAGTATTCTCGCATCAGCTAACTGCCCGTCCTGCAAGTGAGCAATCATGAATTGGGCCATATCGGCGGCGCTGCTACTCAAACTTCCGGCCGGAAATGGATTGACGATTTCAAACGACTCCGCATTGTCAGATCCCAGCCGGTAACCACTAGACATCAACGGCGCGAGCTCTTGCGGAAGCGGCTGGCTGAACGTCGAATGCGTCATCTTCAACGGCCGCATGATGTTGTCGGCAACGTACTGCTCGAACGGACGGCCCGACACGCGCTCGACGATGTAGCCGGCAACTGCGGTGGCGTAGTTTGAGTAAGCAGGAACAGTTCCGGGCGGATAAATACGCGCCGGTATGTGAGTCTTTAAATACTCTCCGAGATTGGGAGCGATCGGTCTCGTGTCGAATAAGTCTTTAATCTGCTCCTCGAATCCCGGCGTGTGCGTCATTACGTTTTTCAACGTGATGGGCTTGCCAAACGCGTTGGGAATTTTGTAATCGAGGTAGTCGTTGATGTCGCGATCGAGGTCGAGCTTTCCCTGTTCGTAGAGTTGCATGATCGCGGTCCAGGTGAAAAGCTTCGAGATTGAGCCGGGGCGAAACAGTGTCTCATCTGCTGAGACGGGTTTCTTATTTTTCACATCGGCGTAACCGTAGCCCTTCGCGAAGAGCAGCTTTCCATCTTTCACGACAGCAACGGTAGCTCCGGCGATGTCGTTGCGCTTGAGCTGAAGCGGAACGATGCCATCCAGAAATGATTCGACGTCAGCCGCCGTCATTTCGTGCGCGCCGTTAGCTGATGGTGGCAGCGGCGATTTATCCTCGGTAACAGGTTTGGGCTGAATGGGAGCCTGGCCCATCACGCACAACGCAAAAACCAAAGCAATCGTCAGTAACGCGATTGTTGTTCTCACGACTCATACTCCTTTTCTACTTCTCTGCGTAACCTCTGCGTTCTCTGCGTCTCTGCGGTGAGATAACTGGTTAACCGCAGAGGCGCAGAGAACGCAGAGGTTGCGCAGAGAACAGAAGTTACGCTGTCCAAATCTGCGCAAGCACGCGTTCAAAGTTGCCGCCAAGAATGCCTTCAATGTCTGAATCGCTGTACTTCCGTCGCACCAAACCCTCCGTGAGATCAAACATTCGTTTCGGGTGATTCAAACCTTCGATGTCGATCTTTTCGCGGAAGGCATAGCTTCCCTTGTAACCAGCGCGTAGTTGTTTATTGAGCTCCGGCGGCATGGCGTCGTAGCCGTAGAGATCCATGTCACTACCAACTCCCAGATGCTCGGATCCGATCAATTTTCTGACGTGATCGAAATGATCGATAACATGCTCAACCGTCGTCGGCTCATCACCCTTCACAAACATGCGCACACCCGTAATCCCGATGACGCTGCCGGCGTCGCCAACTTTCTTGATCGCCTCGTCAGTCTTCAGACGCGGATGACCGGGGACAAGCGCGCGACAGTTTGAATGTGTAATCAGCACGGGCTTCTTCGAGATCTCGAATGCATCGAGAGTCGTGCGGTCGCCGCAGTGCGAAACATCAACAGCCATTCCCACCTTGTTCATGCGCTCGATAATCGAAACACCAAAGTCCGAGATACCTTCGTCGCGGCGCTCAGTAGAACCGTTACCGATGAGATTTCGTGTGTTGTAGGTAAGCTGCGACACGCGTTGGCCCAGGCCACGAAAGAAATCCACGTCCTCTGGTCGTCGAAAATGTTCGGAGTTCTGAAGACCGAGCATGATGCCGACCTTTCCGGACTTCTTTACGCGTTTGAGATCCGCCGTGCTATCGATGCGCATGAAATGGTCAGTATCGTTGGCGATAAAACCGTTCCAGCGGGCGAAGTATTGCAGCGCACTGTCGTACGCATTAGGACCGCCGAGTCCGACTGACTGGTGAAAGACGTTGATCGAGGAATCTATGTAAGGCTGCACATCTGCCGGCTTGAACGTCTCCGGATCATTGAACCACTTTGCTTGTTTGTTGAAGTCGAGCGTCAACACGGCAAGCATGTCGATGACTGTCGCTCTTCCGATCAGATCGATGGCGCGCGTGGAGTACTCCGTCGCCGCATTAGCGAATAATCGGAAGCGCCCGCGATTGAGCATTGGCGCCGCCGATGCAAGCGCAATACTTTTAAGTAAGTCACGTCGAGTGGTTTTCATAGTTTGATGAGAATCTTGTGAATCCTGCAAATCCTGTAATCATGTGAAAGACTTAGACAAGATTCCAGGATTTTCAGGATTTACAAGACTTTTAAATCGCCTTTGCGGAGGAGATATCTTCCTCGATCTTTTTCGCGGACGAAGCTCACAACTTTGTAGCCTGCCCGGATCGCTTCAGTGAACGCCGTGCGCGTTTCTTCACGCCACTTCGAAGCTTCGCGAGGTTGTTGCTGCTGCAACGAATTGATGTCGCCCGGTATCTCGATTGAAACATCGTCAGGTGCGAAAGATTCCGGCCCGCGATCGCCGCTGATCGTTTTCTTCACTCGGTCCGACGTGAGCCACCACGAAACCCACAAACGATCAGTTCCGGTTTGATGAAGAAAACTCGCCGCCTCCGCACCATAAAAGTCGGGCAGGTATCGATCGGCCACGACGCCCAGCTTCGTGAAATTGAAATGTGCATTCAGGCTCTGCAACGGATCGAAGGTCCACGTCATCACTGCGATGCCCTGGGCCATCACATGTTCACGCTGGGCCAGCTTGAGCCTGCGTCCCAGATCAAGATTTCGATAAGAAGTCTTGACCGCCAGCATGTGTGAATGATGGGCCGCCTGACCATACTCGAAGCTCGGGAAACCATAGACAAAACCGGCCAACGTCTCGCCGTCGAACGCGCCGATCAGCGTGCCGCCAGCTTCTTTCGCCGCCACAAGCTGCGTCAGCGGCACCACTTCAATATCGGGAATACCCCAAACTTCTTTCTGTAACTCCTCCACCGCGCGCATGTTTGCGACGTCATCGATCGGCTGGATTGTCACCGTAGCAGTTTGCATCGAACTTCACTTCTTCTCGATTGGTAGAGAGATGTATGACGCATGGCGTCCCGATCGAAATATTTTCTGCGTGGCTGGCTGAAAGTCACTCTCTTTCGCGATGAAGATGTTGGGAACGAAGGTCTGCGGATTTCGATCGATTACCGGGAACCATGTGCTCTGAACCTGGACCATGATCCGGTGGCCACGCTTGAACGTGTGATCGTTCGCCGGAAATCCGATCTGGTACTGGTAGATGGAGTTTGCCGTCAGCGCTTCGGGCTTTTCAAAGCCTTTCAGATATCGCGCGCGAAACACATCGCCGGCGATCATGAGCTGGTATCCGCCCATCGTTGCATCCGGTTCGTACTTCTCCGGATAGACGTCAATCACTTTGACGATCCAATCGCTGTCAGTGCCCGATGTCGACGCAAAGATGTTGGCAATGACTTTCCCGGAGACAGTGACGTCCTCTGTTAGCGTCTCGCTCTCCCACGAAAGAACATCAGGTCGATGATCGACGAAGCGCTGATCTTCAACCAACCAAACGGGCCAACCCACACGCACCTGGATCGGGCGCTGTCGATATGGTACGGGATTGGCCGGATCGGAGACGTACGAATCAAAAGCGTCTCCACCTTTTTCTGGTGGTGCTTCAAACGATAACTTACGATCGGCCTGCAGATACAATCGCTGTTCGCTGACATTTTGTTTCGGCGGCCATTCGCTGTGTTGCACCCACTCGTTGGCGCCTGTTCTGAACGTCAGTGCTTCCGGGCGTTCACCGGCTGCTTGTCCTTTTAAATAGTAAGCAAAGAATGGAGCGAGGATGTTTTTACGATAATAAGCTGCGGTGGGGCTGCCAAAGTCGATGCGGCCGAGCTTGCTGCCGTCTCCTCTCGACCAGCCGCCGTGATTCCATGGACCAACGACCAGAAAGTTCTGTTTGGCCGTGTCGTGGCGCTCGAGCAGCTCGTAAATCTTGATTGGACCATAAAAGTCTTCCTGATCCCACCAGCCGGCGACGTTCAAAATCGGCACCGTCACCTTGTTCAGCCACGGAGCAAACGCCTGACGTTTCCAGAACGCATTGTAGTCCGGCTGAGTGACAAAGTTGGTCCAGGTCGGCAGCTTGCCCTTGAAATATTTTGCATCTGCATTCGAGAGTGGACCAAGCTTGAGATACCACTCGTAAGAATCGAATTCATCGATGATCGTCAGTACGTTGGAAATCTCTTTCGACGACTCCATCATGTACGAGTACTCAAGACCGTAGCTCAGACGGAATGCGCCGTTGTGATGAAAGTCGTCACCAAGCCACATGTCTGCCGGTGACGCTTGCTGTACGACAGCCTTGAGTGCCGGATGCGGATCGAGCATGGCCATCACCGATAACCATGCGCCGTAACTCGTGCCGGCGATGCCGACGCGGCCGTTGTGATTCGGAACTTTGTCGAGTAGCCACGTGATCGTGTCGGACGTGTCGCTGCTTTCGTCAATCGCTTTCTTGTCCGCGGGATCGCGCGGCTGGCGTAGCATTACGAATTCGCCTTCAGACTTAAAGCGGCCGCGAATGTCCTGGCGAACGAAGATGTAGCCACCTTCGGACAATTCTGAGAGGGCGGTTGCTAACTGATCGGGTTTTGTATCACCGAGACCGTAGGGCGTGCGCAGCAGCAGGATTGGGAGTTTCTCCGTCGCGCGTGCGGGAGCATCGATTGTCGTGTAAAGACGCACGCCGTCGCGCATCGGGATCATTGCTTCGGTGCGCGTGTAGTCAGCAGGTTTGTACTGCGCGCTGCTAGTACCGGAGACGATGAGGAACAATAGCGCCAGCAATGCAAACCGGAAATATTCTCTGTGCAATCTCTGTGTTCTCTGTGTCTCTGTGGTTAGTGGGATCTGAAAAAAGGACACCACAGAGACACAGAGAACACTGAGGTTACGCAGAGAAAACCAAATCTTCGGCATTTCTTATTTCCCCCTTGAGACGCGATTGATCGGCGCCGGTCGTGGAACTCGTCGCACAGGATTCTGTTCGAGCAATTTTAACGCTTCCTGCACGGCTCTCTCTAACTGCGGATCGCGTCCTTTATTCACTTCAGCAGGTGTGTACTCCACTTCGATATCCGGCGCGACACCGATGTTCTCGACGTCCCATTCACCTTTCAAGTTGTAGAAAGCAAGGGTCGGCGCAGTGATTCCACCGCCATCAATCGTGGACGGAACGCCGAGCGTGCCAACCAACCCACCCCAGGTTCTGGTTCCAACCAATGGCCCAACTTTGCGTAACCGAAACATGTAAGGCAGCGCATCGCCGCCCGATCCGGCCGATTCGTTAATGAGCATCACCTTAGGACCATAAATGCCGGCGATCGGCGAGGTCGTCGGCGTGCCGTCACGCAACGCGAAGTAGCCCATCAACTTTCGATCGATCTCGTTGACGATGTAGTCAGCAACCATGCCGCCGTGATTGTAGCGTTCGTCGATGATCGCGCCGTCTTTATCCTGCTGCGCGTAATAGTAGCGCGTAAAGTACGCGTAACCGGCAGTCGTGGTGTTGGGTAACCAAACGTACGCCAGTTTGCCATTCGAAAGTTTATCAACGAGGCGACGGTTGTTCTCGATCCATGCTCGCGTGCGCAACGTATCTTCACTCGCTACCGGCACGACTGTAACCAGACGAGAGCCTTCCGCACTCGGCGTCTTGCTTATGCGAATCAGCGTCTGACGGTTTGCAGTGCCTTCAAACAAGCTGTACGGATTTGCCGGCGGCGCCAGCGCACGACCATTGACTTCGAGTAAATAGTCGCCTTCACTGACCTGAATTCCAGGCGCACTCAGCGGCGCGCGCAAATCCGGATTCCAATTCTCACCGGTATAGATTCGCTTGATCCGGTAACGCCCATTCTCAATCGCAAAATCAGCTCCGAGTAAACCAACTGAGACCGCATCTTCGCTGGGAACATCGCCCGTTCCTAAAAGATACGAATGACCGACTGTGAGCTCGCCGCCGATCATCGCGATCAAGTAACCGAGGTCTGCGCGATGACCAATAAAACTCAGCAGCGGTTTGTATTTCTCATAAACTGCCTGCCAATCCGCGCCATGCATTTGCGGATCGTAGAAATACTCGCGCTGAATGCGCCACGTTTCGCGATAGATCTGCGCCCACTCCGCGCGTGGATCAACTCGCATCTCCAGTTGAGCCACATTCAACGGACCGTCGCCAACCTTCGCCGGTCGTTCCGTCGCGACAACTCCCCAACGATTCGCACCATCGCCCGCCTGGTACAGAAGCTTCTTCTTGTCCGCTGAAACTGAATACGAGCGAATGCTTCCCTCCAGAAAGGGCGCAGCCGCGCGATCCTTTAGCTGGTATCGCTGCAAGCGCAACGTGCCTGGTGTGCCGGGAACAAAAGGTTCGGTGTAGAAGAATGTGCCCGCGGCGCCGCTCGTCAGATTGCCGTAATCACCCGCCGGAATATTTACTGCAAGAACACGCTGATTGATGCCGTTTAGATCGATACGAACTACCGGCTTTGGATCCGGCTTTGGTGCTGCAGGATCTGGCGGTCGCGGTTCGTCGCCAGTCTCTGGTAGCAACGGTGACGGATCAGTTGCATTCAGCACCACGAGATAAATCGCGCGACGCACAGGCCGATCGAGAGAGCTCATTTCCAACCAGCCGGTGCTCGGGCCGTAGTTGGTACTCGCCATGAAGTAGAGATACTTGCCACCGGCATCGAACGTTGGCGAGATAGAGTCGGCGAGACCGTCGGTAATCTGGTACGACTTCTTATCGACCCACGAATAAACAAAGATCGCTCGCAAATGACTGGCGAGATTCTTTGAGTAGGTGATCCATTTCGAATCCGGTGACCACGTTGCGTTGAATTGCCTTATCGGATCGGGATAAGAGTCGGTGTCGATCTTTGTGGCGCTACCGTTCGCGACATCAATGGTCCAGAGACTATCGTGGTTGTCTTCGAGCAGGATATGCGCGCCGTCGGGCGACCACGTTAGTCGATCGAAGAAGGCATTGACTGGCAACGCAATCGTCCGCGCTGGCGTGACGCCCTGCGGATCGCCAATCATCAACTGGTATTCACCACTCGCATCAGACAGCCAGGCTACTTGCGATCCGTCCGGCGCCCAAACGGGACTGCGATCGTGGGCCCCCGCGCTTTGTGTAAGGTTTCGGAAATCACCTTTTTCTGACGGCACCGTAAAGATCTCTCCGCGCGCCTCAAAAGCCGCGCGAGTGCCAGTCGGAGAGAGCGTTGCGTTGCGGATCATGCTCGCAACTTTTTTGAACTGCGGGCGCGCCCAGGGAAGATCTCCAGTGACTTCGATATTGAGACGATTCGCCTTTCCTGATTTGGCGTCGACGAGATAGATGTAGCCCGCCTGCTCGTAGACCACTGCATCATTGCTCGCTGAAACAGTCATCACGTCGAAATCTTCATGGTGCGTGATCTGTGCCAGTTGTTTTGTATCAACTCGATAGGCAAACAGGTTTACCGTGTGATTGCGATCGGAAAGGAAGTAGATCGTGTTGCCGACCCACGCGGGGGAAGCGTCGTTACTGTTGGTCCAGGGAAGTTTTTGTACGGAATGATCGGCAAGCGAGATCACTGAAACAGGGTGCGTGCGGCCGCCGCGGTAATGGCGCCACATACTCGCCTCGTACCATTCCGGTATAAATGCCGTGGAGAACTCTTCATACGCCAAACGACTGCCGTCCGGTGAATATGCGCCTGAGAAAGCGCGCGGCAGCGGCAACATCTCGGGCAGTCCGCCATCGACGCTGATGGACCAAAGCTGGAAGTAAGATTGTTGTGGAGCACTCGTCCGGTTGGATGCAAAGACAATGCTCTTGCCGTCAGGCTTCCAACCACGAACTCGATCGAGTCCCGGATGATAAGTCAACCGCCGCGGATCACCTCCGGTTGACGACATGACATAAACATCCGTGTTGCCGGCCACGGTCGCACTAAAAGCGATCTGTGAACCGTCCGGCGAGAAGTAAGGGTCGATCTCGAGTGAAGGCGTCGACGTCAAACGCCGCGCTGCGCCACCACTACGCGCTACGATCCACAAATCGCCCGCATACTCGAACGCGACCGAATCACGGCTAACTGTCGGATGTCGAAGCAGTCGCGTGCCCTGAGCGAAGCCGCTGCCCGACACGTAGAGCAACAGAAAAAACGCTAGTGTCAATCTCATTTTTCTCTGTGCAACCTCTGTGTTCTCTGTGTCTCTGTGGTTCACTATGTCTTAGAAAAGATAACCACAGAGACACAGAGAACACAGAGGCTACGCAGAGAAAGCCGCTAATGGTTAGAACTCAAATCTCAATCCGACTTGCCCTTCGCGTCCGGGTAACACTTGCCGCAACGATCCGAACGGGCTGTTGACGATATTCTGTTGCACCTGAATGGCAGCGGGATTTTGACGATTGAATACATTGAAGAGCTCAAACAGCGCCTGGACCTTCACACGCTCCGTGATATTGAATCTCTTCGCGACGCGCAGATCCAGATTGACAAACGCCGGGCTCGTAAACGCATTTCGTCCCGGGCCGTGATCGATCGCATTGAACGTCCCGTCTCCATCCGCATCTTCGAGTGCCAGCGGCTGCCGGCTATAGTGAAACCCGCTCTGCGCTCGGAAAATCCCACTGAGCTGAAACTGCCACGGCAGCTCGACTAAGCCATTGATTTGAAACGTGTGCGCGACCGAAAGATCCGATGGACCTTTGTCGAGATCCGGCCCGTTAACAAAAGTGCCGGCCTGTGCGACGAATCTTCCATTCGCACGCGTGAACGAGCCGTTCGCGTTCGTCCGCCCCGTTCCCGTCTCAGTTACAAGCGGAGCTATGCCGACGAAACTATCCGAAGGGAGCGTAGTGATTCCGAGCTGGTTATCAGTCTCATCGGCAAAAGCGTAATTGCCACTCAACGTGAAGCGTCGACTAAAACGTCGCGTGAAACTAACGATCAAGCCGTCGTATTCTCCCTCATACCATGGACCAAACGTCTGGATTGGACCAGCCGTGAAGGGCGGCAAAAATGACCGGCTCGAAGCCCTCGAAGAGAACGCGATATTAGCCTCACGAACACCAAGCAAGTTCTTGATATTGCGGTGGTAATAGTCGACCTCGATCACGACGTTCTTGATCTCCTGCTGCAGACCGATACTCAGACTTTCCGTGAACGGCGTTTCAAACGAGCGATCGATATCGGTCGGGAACAGTTGCGCCGGTATGGCTGCATGCGAGAGGGCGCCAAACGGTCCCCAGAAAAAGAAGCCCGGCGCTTTACCAACAGCCGTGGCAGCTTGCAGTAAATATTGATCGGGAGTCAGACCAGACAGACCTTGTATGTTGCTCAGGTTGATCACCGCGTTAGCCGGGATTAGTGCATGGCCCGGCGCTACTACGTGATTCAACCTGTCAATTCCGATGAAGAGTCCGGGCGAAAACGGGCACGCCACATTACCCGCCGCGATCTGTGCATCCGTCAGATTCGGCGAGACGCAAAGTCCGCCCGGGAACAGCGAGGCGTTGATAGCTGCGGGCGCGAGCGTGGGAACACCATAAAACCCTCTCGGATAAGAAAACGGTTGGACCACGCGCCGGTCCGCGCCGCCAAACGCCGGCACGTCACGAACCAGCCCTAGTCGAAACTGATCGTAGAAGAGTCCGTAGTGCCCGCGAATAATCGTGTTGGGTGCTGCCGACCACGCGAAACCGACTCGAGGTGAAAAGTTTTCTTTGGTAACGAATTCTGAGTCGTAGTCCCAGCGCAGACCAAAATTCAACGTGAGCTTAGGATGAAATTTCCAATCGTCCTGGAAAAACAGCGCGTTGTAATTGTTGCTCAGGTGAATCTCATCGGCTGCGGGTGTCAGGCCACCGGCGGTCGTGACTGTGAAAAAGCCGGCATTGAATGGTCCGAAATTCGTGAAGTCCGGAACTGTAGCAAAGAGCTGAAGGTTCAATATCCGTGACTCTATACCATCTGCCTTCGTCCGCAAGAAGTTCCAACCAAACTTGAGATTGTGCTCGCCCACCAGCTTGTTAGCCTGTGCCGAAAGAGACGTGAATTTCTGGTCCAACGCTGTGCGCGTCGTGTTGTTGCCGAAAGAGAACGAACCGAGGTTTCCGAACAGAGCGCCCGTGTTGAAGTCACTGAACATCTGGAAGGTGGTGCCGACCCCCGCCTCAGGATGCGCGGGCCGAGTTTCACTCGTATCGCCGCGATATCCGCCGCGTAGAGTCAAGACCCACGGATTGCCTGTATCGCCCAGCAGCACCGTATCGCTGAACGCTAACAACAGGTGTCGCGCGCCGGTGTCGTTTCTTCTCGAAGGCAAGTCGGTCGCGTTTGAAAGCGGCAAAAACTCGCGCACGTTTCCATTGGTATAGCTCACTGACTGGCTCAGACTATGCCTTCCGAGTTGTTCATCGAATTTTAAGAAGCCGCGCGTGTCAAAGATGCGGGATGGATTGTCAAACTGCTCTTCGAAATCTTTGGCAATCTGCGGCGTGCCCGTCGGAAACACGAAGTTCAAGGTGCGATTCTCGCGGATTCTTTCAGCCGAGCCGAAGAAGAAAACCTTATCTTTTACGATTGGACCACCAACTGCGAGACTGTAGTCCCAGCGTTGTAAAAAAGGCGCTTCGTCTTGTGCGGGATCGAGTGAATTTGATGAGTCGAAGACGTTGTTGCGAAAGAATATGGACGCCAAGCCATGATAATCATTAGTCCCGCTGCGGGTAATGACGTTGACTATAGCGCCCGATGCCTGCCCAAACTCTGCTCTAAAACCCGCAGTCAAAACCTGAAACTCAGCGATCGTTTCCTGATTGAACTGCGAAGCGGCGCCGCCGGTGACTGTATCTTTGTTCGGCTGACCGTCGATCAGAAAGTTGTTGTTGCCCGCGCGCTCACCGAGGACGGGTGTGGAGTTGTCGCTGCCTGTATTCGCCTGCCTGTTGACGACTACGCCGGGCACCAATTGCATCAGGTCGAGGTAGTTGCGACCGTTCGTCGGCATTTCCCTGATCTGTTGCGGCGTGACGGTCGCGCCCGTAGCAGACGAAGTGGGATTCAACAGTTGCGCATAGCCGACTACGTCAACTTGTCCCTGCACTGCGCCGACCTCGAGTGGAATGTCGAGCGTCAAGGTCCGGTTAACGGTCAACTCCACGTCGTCAAAGTTACGCGTCGCGAATCCCGTATGCGTAATCGCCAGAGAGTAGTTCCCTGCCGGCAATGCAGTGATGCGATAAAAACCGTTGGCATCGCTGGTTGCAGTTCGCTCGATTCCGAGCGCGGCTGATTTGACGACGACCTGCGCTCCGGACACGACACTGCCTTGCGCGTCTTTGATCGTACCTTCGATGGTCGAAACTGTTGTTTGAGCCAACGCTGGCGCTGCGATCAGGGATAGTAAAACAGCAGCACAAAGGACCAGCACTTTCATGATTCCGCCTCCTAAAGAGAGTTATTGGAACCCTGCCTGGACATGTAGTCGAACTTGGATCGGGGTCCGTACCACTCAACTGTAGGGGTGGCACTCCGTGGCCACCCGTCCTACATCAATGCGCTATCAA
>DATFDT010000341.1:0-34350 GCA_035251975.1 Pyrinomonadaceae bacterium
AAATGACTGTGCTTAACGCCGAAGGCGTTGGCTAATTTCAGCCCAGGGTTCGGGTCTTCGAGAACCCTGGGGTTGAATACAAAAAATTATTAACCCTGAAAGGGTTCGCCAACCGCCAAACCCTTTCAGGGTTAGAACAAATGTTTATGAGTTTACCCAGGGTTCTCGAAGACTCGAACCCTGGGCTGAAATTAGCCAACGCCTTCGGCGTTAAGCACAGTCATTTCAAACTGGCGCTCCAACTTCGAACCGTCGGGCAAAGTCAGGTGAACGAGCACTACCCAATCTCCGGCCATCGAGAGATTCATGTTTGCCCGGTACTCGCCGGGGGCGACTTCTGTCGTGTCAGCAAATTCCGGCGACATTCCGGCATGCGACATGTTTCCTTCAAGCTTGATCCGAGCTCTCGTTAATGGCTTTCGTGAAGCATCTGTTACGCGCAACCTGATCTCTACCTGGCCCACGCGCGGAAGTTGTGGCAAGACTTGATGCGCGACAAAGACTTCGGGTGGCGGCTCACTTCTACAACCAGCCACGAAAAGGCACAAAAGGCACAAAAGACTGATCCTATTTGTGCCTTTTGTGCCTTTTCGTGGCATTAACAGCTAAGCAGCGACTGCCGGCACCGCATCTCGATGCAAAGCGCAGCTACACGCCGCAACCTTTTCTCCGCTTGGTGGAAACAGGTGGTAGTACATCGCGATCACCATCGGCATAAACACCACCGCGTTGTAGAAGAGATGGATCTCGACTCGAAACTTCGGAAAGAACGCTTGCAGAAAACTGATCGGCACCGGGGAGCCAAACCAGTAATGATGCGTCAGCGCCTGCCACTGTAAAACCGCATGCTCGATGTGATGCCAGAACTGGATCACCAGCGCGATCGTCCACCACTTACGCGAGGTTCCGGTGAAGCCTTTCCTCAGCATCCAAATACCAACGAGCATCACGATCGCGTAACCATAGTGCAGCACTTCGGAGCTCACGAGCCACGGAAAGAACAGACCGAGAACGCCGCCGGCGCGTGGCCGCGGCCAGCCAAGCACGTAAATCTGGTAAGCCTGCGTCAGATGCTCGGCCCAGTGCGCGAGGACAATGAACGTAAAAACATTCAACGCACGCTTGTGCCAAACGGTATTCAACTTGTCGTAAAAACCATAGTCGGCGGAGCCAATCCGCGCGGGGTGTGCGGCTGCTGACATCTCGATCTCCGTATTTATCGATGTAATCCGCGGCTAAACTGAGTCGAGCAATCTTATGACGGGTAGTGCAATTAAGTAAAGTTTTAATCCGGGGCGTGTGGGGTATTAGTGTGTGGCTGGTTACTTTTCAACCAGCGGGGGCAAGCCCCTCTTCTGACTTGTTCTATTTTTTGAATTAAGTTTCCATTAAACTATTTGCGCAATCGAGAATAGAACAAGTCAGGAAGAGGGGCTTGGCCCCGCTTTAACCGATGTTGCGTGGATCCGCTGCAACACACTAATACCCTACTACCTCCCCGGGCGTCGCGTTTTCGCCGAAGTGCCGTGCGAGCGACGCGAGATACGCGTCGATCGTCGACGTCTGTCCGAAGATGTAGCGCGACATGAAACGGAAGAGCACGTTCGAGACTTCACCGTCTTCGCGAATCGTCACGCGCGTCCCGCCGTTCTCCGGTGTGAACGAGTAGGTCCACTGGCCTGAATAGCCGAGATCCGTATCGCGGATCCGTGTCACCATTCGTTGCGCAGGAACATCTTCGACCAGTTCATAGTTGACGGTTCCGTGTTTTCCTTCCTCACGAAAGTAAGCTGGCGTTTCAACGTCGATTCGTTTCACATCCGCACGCCATTTCGGCGCCGAGCCGAAGTCGCGCACCGTAGCGTAGATGTCCTGCGGAGAACGATGCAGGAGGATCGACCGTGAAGCGACGTGTGCTTTCGGCAACATCGAACCGATCAGCGCCATGACTCCCACCAGCACCAACACTCCGCCGACAACTCCTATGACGATATAGATCACCAGTTTCATTGTTTCTCCTTAGCAGAAGTGGGTTTTTGACAGGATTACAGGATTAGCAGGATATACATGAAATCTTGCTAATCCTCTAATCCTGTCAAATGACTTTTTCGGTACTTGCGCTCTGCGTCGCACTAACGTAAAAAGTCTCCAGTGGCCGAATTTTCCCCCGGAGCTACGCTTTCCCATTATCGCATCATCAGTAAAATCGGTGCGGGCGGAATGGGTCAGGTGTACCGGGCGCAGGACACCGAGCTGGATCGCCCTGTCGCTCTGAAGTTTCTGTACGCGGAGCTCGCCGCTCATCAAAGCCGGCTGAATCGTTTCATTCTCGAAGCGAAGGCCGCGTCAGCTCTCAATCATCCAAATATTCTCACTGTCTACGAGATCGGCCGCGCCGAAGGTCTGACTTTCATCGCTACGGAGTTCGTCGAAGGTGTCACTCTGCGGCACTACGTGCGACGCGATATGAAGCTGATCGAGATACTCGATCTCGCGATCCAGATCGCTTCCGCACTCGTTGCCGCACATGCCGCGGGCATCGTCCATCGCGACATCAAGCCTGACAACATCATGGTTCGCAAGGACGGCCTCGTGAAGCTGCTCGACTTCGGCCTCGCGAAGCTGACGGAACGCGGAGAATTGTCATCAGGACCGGAGGAAACAACAGTCGCCCTCGCGATAACTGAGCCGGGCACGATGCTCGGCACCGTCACCTACATGTCGCCGGAACAGGCCGCCGGACGCGACGTCGATGCTCGCTCGGATATCTGGAGCCTCGGCGTCGTGCTTTATGAAATGGTGACGATGCGCGCGCCGTTCGATGGCGCTTCAAAGAGTCATATCATCGTCGCGATTACGGATCACGAGCCGCAGCCGGTAAGTGACTTTGCGCCCGACGTTCCCGAGCCTTTGGAATACATCATCGCCGAGGCGCTCACGAAAGATCGCGAAGAACGCACGCAAACGTCGCGAGAGATGCTCGGCAAGCTGCGACGATTAAAGCAGCGACTCGAGTCAGGCGGATCGATGTCAGACTTCAGCCGCTCTTACTCGTCAATCGCGCCGACTATCTCACGTAACTCAAAACAGACCACCTTGCGTGAACCTGCACGAACGCGATCGGGCTCTATTGCAGACACGCAAACGATTTCTATCCAAACGCGCCGGAACACAAAACTCTCCATTGGGGCGCTCGTGCTTGGTTTGATCATCATCAGCGCGGTGGGCTTTGGCTTTTACAAATTGTTCTCGCGCCCAAAAGAGATCGGCCCCGCAAAAATGACGGCGCTGACAACCGGCGGGAAGATCAACGGCGAAGACATCAACGGCCAGGTCTCGATCTCGCCTGACGGCAAGTACGTCGTCTGCGCTGCCAACGATTCCAAACAGCAAGCGAGCTTGTGGATCCGGCAGATCTCGACAAGTAGTCTCGTGCGAATCATCCCGCCTGAGAATGGCGCCTACTTCGGCACGACGTTTTCGCCTGACGGCGAGATGATCTACTACGTTGCGGGGCTCGAAAAGAACAAGTTCGTACCGACGCTGTATCGCATTCCCGTGCTCGGTGGCACGCCCGCAAAAATCCTCGATCGCGTTTACAGCCCGGTCGGGTTCTCGCGCGACGGATCGCAGTTCGCTTTCGTGCGCCGGAATCAGAACGACATGTCGTTGATGATTGCTCACACAGACGGCAGCACAGAGCCGAAGACGATCGCCGTCGCCAAACAGCCGAACGGCTTCTCCATTGCAGGCCCGTCATGGTCGCCTGACGGAAAACTGATCGCTGCCGGCATGTTCAACGGAACCGGCCCGGGCTACTCGAGTGTTGTGAAAGTTCCGGTCGAAGGCGGAAATCCAGAACCGATCGGCGCCGAGAAGTGGGCGAGCGTCGGTCGAGTGCTTTGGTTGTCTGACGGAAGTGGCTTGATCATAACGGCGCAGCCTGAGTTCTCGTCGATCGGAACACAGGTGTGGCTTCTTCCCTACCCCAACGGTCCGGCGCGGCGAATCACAAACGACTTGAACGGCTATGGAGAAAATAGCGTCGGGCTCACGGCTGATTCAGGCACCATCGGCACGATCCAGCAAGTGAATGCGAGCAGCATCTGGATCCTCGCGCCGAATGAAGACGAGAGTCGCGCGCGCCAGATCGTGAAAACGAATCTCGCAGACACAGTGTCATGGACGCCTGATGGAAAAGTTGTTTACGCGAGTCGCACGGGAGAAAACTGGGACATTTGGATGTCGAATGCCGATGGCTCAGACGCTAAGCAGTTGACTACGGACGCTTTCATCGATCACGAGCCGGCAGTTTCGGTTGAGGGTCGTTATGTGGTCTTTCAATCGAATCGCTCGGGCGGCGGGCGGAACATCTGGCGTGTCGATCTTGACGGCAACAACCTGAAACAACTTACTGACGGCAACTACGTCGATTCGAATCCGGTTTGTTCTGGAGATGGCTCAGTGATTTTTGTGTCGCAAAGATCGGGAACACCGGCGATCTGGAAGGTCGGCATCGACGGCGGAGCGCCAGTACAGTTGACCAATCGTCCGTCTCAACTACCGTCGATCTCGCCTGACGGGAAGTCGATCGCTTACTTCTATGCTGACGAACAGGCAAACAATCAGCCGAAGCTGTCGATCATTCCGGTCGAAGGTGGTGACCCGGTCAAGACGATCGATCTGCCAGGCTCAGTTCAGCCGCTGGCGTTTGCGTGGCTGCCTGACGGACGTTCGGTCGCTTATATCGATAATAGTTCGGGAATTTTCAACATCTGGAGCATACCGCTTGACGGCGGCGCTCCGAAGCAGTTAACTAACTTTAAATCCGATTTCGTGAACAGTTTTTCCATCTCGCGTGATGGCAAGATTGCGGCATACCGCGTTTCGGCGACGAGAGACATCGTCCTAATCAAAGGCTTCCGATGAGATCGATCTTCTCTGTGCAACCTCTGTGTTCTCTGTGTCTCGGTGGTTAACTAATTGACAGCAATAACTCACCACAGTGACACAGAGAACACAGAGGTTGCACAGAGAAATCAAAATAGGAGCTTTAAAGGACCTATTGGGACATGTTTTACGCGTAACCCTTTAGAAGTAGCTGTTCCACAAACTCCCAGCCTCTCCCTGTGCGATCAGTGAAAGGAGACGCCCAGATGAATCAAAAAGAGTGGACCATCATGATCTACATGGCGGGTGACAACAACCTTGCCGTGGACATGGCATACGCCATGGAGCAGATAAAAAGCGTGGCGGCGTCAGGCGCCGATAGCCCGAACCTTTTCGTTTACTACGACGGCAACTCGCCCGCGATACCGACCCTTTACTGCGACTTCTCCGACCCCGGAAAAGCTCGCTACGTCCGGTCATACAAAGTTCCGAACAAGACCTATCACGTTCCGAAGAAGGAAAACGAGAACGCTGCGAACCCGCGCTCGATACTTAACTTTGTCGACTGGTGCGTCAACAAAGTCGAGGTCGAGAACAACGGCGAGATAACTTTCGGACGCCGCGCGCAGAAGTATGCGCTGATTTTTTCCGGGCACTCGCTCGGGTTTCAGGACATCGGTTTATTCAAAGACGAAACCTCAGGTAAGTCGATGAAGATGACAGACTTCTACGACATGCTTCAGGGGATCGTCAGCAACAAGAAGAATTTGCAGGAGCTCGCTGAGGCTAATAACTGGCTCGAAGACGATCAGAAGGTTGAAAACGAGTTGCTCGGTCAGAAGCTCGATCTACTCGGTTTCGATAGCTGCGTCATGGGAATGCTCGAGGTTGGGTATCAATTCAACCTCGTCGCGAAGACGATGATTGCGTCTGAGGGCAGCGTTCCGAGCGCGGGTTGGACTTACGCGAAGATCCTTGGATCTTTAGGTCGCGAACAATGTCGCAATCTCGACACGCGCAGTGTGGCGGAGATGTTTGTGAAGGAATTTATTCACAGCCAGGACTCGTACACCGTCGGCGGCGTGTCGGTCGACATGGCGGCGTGGGATCTGGGTCGCTTCGATAATCTTGCTGATACGTTTGACGAGCTGGCCGAAGCGCTGATTGAGTGCTTCAAAGATCCGAAGAGTCGAATCTATCGGCAGATGGAACGCGCGATTCTGCACGTGCATTGGAAGTGCCAGTCGTACATGTACGATCAGAATGTCGATCTGGGCGACTTCTGTGAGCTGCTCGATCGCGAGTGTGGCCAGATCGTTGACGAGCTCGGTGGTGATGAAGATACGGACATACTAAAACGAGTACAGAAAGAGTGCCGCGGTGTTTTGAAAGAACTGCAGAAGGCGGTGATTCTTGGTGGCTTTAGTGGTGGCGGTTACCAGTATTCGAATGGTGTCTCGGTGTTTTTTCCGTGGTCGCGTGATGCGTATGAAGTGTCGCGGAAGAACTACGAGTCGCTGTGGTTTGCGAAAGACGTAAAGCGAGAACGATTGTCGTGGAGCGATTTCTTGAAGAAGTATCTGTACCACGTCAGTCTTCGCCGGTTTGAAGCGCCGCTGGAAGATGTTCCGGCTGGAGCTAAATACCGGTACTACTCAGGAGTGACGTTTGATGAGCGTCCGAGAGCAGTCGCGGCTGGTAATGGAACAGCGAGTACGAAGATCGCTGGTCAGGAAGGGACGAGAATCGCTGGCCAGGAAGGGACGAGGATCGCTGGTCAGGAAGGAACACGAATCGCCGGACAGGAAGGAACGAGGATCGCTGGTCAGGAAGGAACGAGGATCGCCGGCCAGGAAGGCACCAGGCTGGCTGGCGGTGGCGCGGGGAATTTCTTCCAAAGCATGCGACTGTTCAAGAACGTCGAGAGTCGTTGGGACGTTTCCGGCTTCACGAAGAAACCTGACGAAACGGATCGTCCCTTGAGCTCAAACGCGAAGGCAGGTTCTACAAACACATGAACCCGGCAAATCAGAGCGATCCGCAAACAAGCATCGAATTGAGAATTCGTACGATGCGGACGCTCTGGTTTTGTCTTCTGTTGAGCGTTGGCTCGTACTATGTGTTCACGGTTGTTGCGGGACGAAGGGAAGACCTCGAACCGAATCCTTCCCTTTCGCTTACATTCATCTGCGTTGCGATGTTCATGGTACTGGTCGCCTTCGTAATCAAAAGCAAATTGTTAAGCAAGGCGATGGAACAACAGAATGCAGTGATGGTCCAGCAGGCATATATCGTGACCTGGGCGATCACAGAAGTCGCCGCGCTACTCGGCCTGATGGATTTTTTCCTCACGAACGATCGTTACTATTTCGTTCTCCTCATCATCGCGGCGCTCGGGCTGCTGCTTCACTTCCCGCGCCGCGAACATGTAGTAAACGCAGCGTTCAAGAGCTCGGTGTTGTAGGCCGCATCGTTCGAAAAGTAATTGAATAACGCAATTCATTCACACGCAGGATGCTGTGTTCCCACTGGGCTCGTGCAGGCCCGGTGAGATGGTAAGCCGAGCGTGGCTCTGCAAAAACATTAACGCGCTCCCACTTTGTATTCACCTTCCGCCTGAATCGCAGTGTGCACGGCGCCAGCAGCGAGACGCCGACGACCTGTCCGAACACAGCCTTGTCGCGATGCCAACCGATGCCTGCGCCTGATCCATATTCCGTCACAAGCACGTGCTGGAAAGCGTCTGGCTCCAACTGAGCGAATGATGCAGCGACCGATCTGAGTGGGAGCAGAAACTCGGGAATCTCATCTGCTTTGTGAAGCTGACCTCCGCCGGAGAACTCGTACTTCCAGCCAAACGATACAACTCTACGCTTGCCTTTGTAGCCGTGAAACTCAAACTCTCGAAACGGCAGCTCTCGCACCTGCGCGACCAACGCGCCTTCAAAAGTCGGGTCGATCAATTCTGGCTGATACCGGAAACCTTCCATCAAAAGCGAGATTAGCCACAAAAAGGCACAAAAAGCACAAAAACATGAAGAAATAGTTTGTGCTTTTGTGGCTAAATATTTCGCGTATTACTTGGAGGTGGTTTTATGCGCATCGCTAGAAAAGCCGCAGTAGGCATCATTCTCCTCATCCTGCTAGCGTCAACGAACGCATTCGCAAACACAAAAACTAAGAAACGTGACGGAGGTCCGCTTAAACGCGCGGAACTCAAGGAAGCACAGAGTCGACTGTCCGAAATGGGATATGGAACCGGGCAACAAGCTCTGATTACATTTCAGAAATGGGAAGGACGGAAGATCACCGGGCGTCTCAATCGCACTGAGTTCGAGGCGATCCGCAACGCGACTGCGCCACGGCCGAAAGACGCAGGCTACAAGCACGTCGAAGTCGACCTCGATCGACAAGTGCTCTTGTTGACTAATGACGATGGTGAAGTGACGACAATCCTTCCGGTCTCAACAGGCAGTGGCAAGCACTACAAAGAAAAACGCATGAGCGGCCTGGCTTACACACCGAGAGGCCGGTTCAAGATCTACAACAAGCTTGAAGGCTGGAGAAAGTCGCCTCTTGGATTACTTTATTATCCCAATTACTTCAGCGACGGTCTGGCCATCCACGGCAACCCTGAAGTTCCCCACTCACCGCAGAGTCATGGCTGCGTTCGGATTCCGATGTGGGCGGCAAAACAAATCAGCCAACAACTATCAATCGGCACGATCGTGCTTATCTACGACGAGCAATCATTCGTTTCCGCAAAGGACTGGGTGCAGTAGATCATTCAATAGGCCACGGATTACACGGATAAACACAGATCGAGCCGTGTTCATCCGTGTGAATCCGTGGCAGACTTCTTTAAGATCCGCCGAATATGTTTCCAACCTTTGCCGCGGCGTCGCCGAGTTTGTCAGTCATGCCGCCCGCGCCACTCAGCACGTTGTCGACCTGCCCGGCGAGCGGAGCCGGTAACTTCTCTTTGAGAAACCCCGCTACCGTGTTCACGGCAGACCGTGCCTGATCTTCTGAGATTCCAGTCTTCTCGGTTATGCGTTTGATTAGTTCATCCATTGCCTGATCCCCTTCCTGATTGATTTTCCAGACACTATTACACTGGCGATTGTCGAAGCAATGACTCCAACTCTTTCGTTGCTTGTTCAATCGCACGCTTCGCGACTTCAACCGTCTTGGTCGCTTCAACAACTTCCGTTGCCACACTTTTGGCGCGCAGAGTGGCATCTTTCAACGCGGCAGTTGCCTTCTCCAAAATCTTCTCTGCTTCCTTCGCCTCTGAGTTCGCCTTTTTCTGTGCGGATTCAAGACTCTGCACCCGCGCACGCGCTTCACTCAAAGACTTCTTCGCGTCCTGCAATGTGACTTTCGCGCCGGCGATCTTCGCCCGACGAGCTTCTTCGAGCCGGCGTACATTCGCATTTGTCGTCGACTTTCGCGCGGGCGGGGCCGGCTCATCAATCTCTTCGGTAACTCCTGACATCAACGACGCGAGTGAATCGAAACTCGGCGGATCGAGATCTTGCGTCAGGCGCCCGGGAATAGGACCATCAGAATGCAGTGCGTGGGCTGACATCGCTTCGAGCGTCGTCGTCACGCGACGCAACGTATCAAGCGACGGATTACTACCAGCATCGCGCAACAATTCCGCCGCGAGATCTGACAAGTGGACCAGCGCTTCGCGTCGTGCGTCGAGCGAATCGCGCACGCTCGCAACCTTGCCGGCGAGGCGCAACTTCTGAGCCGGTCGCAAGCGTTTACCGCTCGCCATTAACTGGTCAAAGGCCGCGCGATGGTCCCAGTAAAGCTGGTTCACGGCCCATGCGGAGACGGAAGGCTTGCCAAGTAGCTTTACGCGGTCCGCGTCGTTTCGTCGGCCTTCCTTTTTCAGCCGCACAGCCAGCGCATTGCGCTCCCCCGTAAACTCCGCCAGTGGCAGTTTGAACAAGGCGTCTATATCATCTTCAAGCTTTGACTTCATCGTTGTTTTGGAATATGAAAATCGGCCTTGAAACACGCGCCAGTTCGTTTCAACCAAACTGAAGCAAAATGAAGAGCTTACTTCATCAGGCTGAGTTTACATCGGTACCGCAAATTTCACAGACTCCGCATATGACATGAGCACTGAAGTAAGACGGGAAAATGACTCCATCGTCGCGGTGATGAACGGTACTTTACAGGTCGCGTCATGCGCTCCTATCTTAGGAGCGGTGGCCCATGGCCGTTTTTCGGCTAGCCGAACGTAGACGGAACACCGTGTCCACACCGGAGTCTAAGTTTTCATGAGTCAACGCGGCTTTGCACAAAAAGTCTCGATCGCGCTCCTCTCTGTGCAACCTCTGTGTCCTCTGTGTCTCTGTGGTTGATGAATTCCAAGTAAAACCACACCACAGAGACACTGAGGACACAGAGGTTGCACAGAGAAATCCCAGAACAAGGACTTTTTGTGCAAAGCTAGTCAACGCCGGGCCATTTCGTTTCCAGCCAAGTGAAACAAATGAAGAGTTATCGAAAAGAACTATGGTTCAACGTGCCGGGCCGGCGCGCGTTTATCAACATCACGCCGCAGGTTGAGGAATGTTTGCGAGACAGCGGCGTTCAGGAGGGTTTGGTGTTGGTGAACGCGATGCACATAACGGCGTCTGTTTTCATTAACGACGACGAACCCGGTCTTCATCACGATTATGAAAAGTGGCTCCAACAACTCGCACCACACGAACCCATCAGCCAGTATCACCATAACAAGACCGGCGAAGACAACGCCGATGCACACATCAAGCGACAGGTGATGGGCCGCGAGGTTGTCGTCGCGATCACGCGCGGTCAGTTGGACTTTGGGCCGTGGGAACAGATCTTTTATGGTGAGTTTGACGGCGGGCGTCGAAAGCGCGTGCTGGTCAAGATCATAGGCGAGTGATTTTAGCCACAAAAAGGCACATAAACACAAAAGCGAGACTTGGCTCATGCGATCTAAAATCTTCAAATTGCTACTTGGTCCAGTGCTGCTGGTTGCTTGCCTGCTGATTTTGGAGGAGTCGTTTAGAGCGAGTGGCACTATCCTATTGCTTGTGCTCGCTGGTTGCTATATCCGGTTTGTATTCACTTCAAAAACAACTTTACTGAGGTGGGTATTTGTAGCTTTTTTGGTAGCGACCTTTTTACCGATCGATATCACGAGTCGAAACGTTCCCGGCCCGCCGCGCTTTGTCCCACTGATCGTGGGCGCACCTTCGTCAGAAGACGCGGCTCGAGAGGACCGTGGTGAGGTTGTGTTGCGCGGCTGCATTAGCAGAGGCAATGATCCGAAATGGGTGTTGGTTTGGTAGCTCGCATGAAGACTCAGAGCCTGGTTCCAATGGCATCGGTTGCGGACGTCGAGCGTTCGATTGCGTTTTATCATCATCTCGGTTTCGAGGTTGGTAACACGTTCGCCGGTGACGGTGAGACGAAGCCGTCGTGGGCGTGGCTCCGGTCAGGCGACGCGCAGTTGATGCTCTCGGCTACGAACGAGCCGATCGCCGGTAAACACACCGTTCTCTTTTATATTTACACGGAAGACGTAGCCGCGGCGCGGACGTCGTTAATTGAGGCTGGTCTCAGCCCCGGCCAAATCACCACACCCTTCTACGCACCGCGCGGTGAGTTCGAGATTATCGACCCCGACGGCTATGTCATCATGGTTACGCACAGCTGAGCCGATTCATGGTACGCCATCGAACCGATCTGGTCAGTCATTCACTGGTACGCTTACAATTCCCCTGAAAAACTTGATTCTCCCACTCATTCACGGAACGTTATGAGGCGTTCTGTTGAAATTCTGTCTATCGAGGGAACGTATGAAAAAAAGAACGCTGGTGATGCTGATTGTAATGCTGCTGCTTTTGGGGATCGTGGTCGCGGATCCGGGGACAAAGACACGTGCGCAGGGAGAGGGGTTGGCCGGTCGCACGATTACGGGAACGGTTTATTTCATCTCTGGCCGAAGACCCGGCTTATCACAGCCATTCACATTAATCATCAATCGAATCACAACTGCCGACGAAGTTAGTCAGTTCAACTCAGCGTTGCAGGCCGGTAAGCAGGACGAGCTCTTGCGAACATTGTCGCGCACAGAGGCCGGACGAATTCAGATCGGATCGGGTGTGGGCGTGGCCGCCAACGCAATACTGGTCAACGATCAGGGAAATGGCCGCACGAAGATAACCGTTATTTATCAACGAAATTTGAGGTTCGGCGAGCTACGTCGTGGAGCGCGCTCGGTGGACTACCCATTTGGCTATGCCGAGATGTACATCGGTCGTGGAGAGAACGAGGGCATGTTGATACCAGCAGCGCGCGTGCGTTTGCGCGACGGTAACACGTGGGAAGTTGAAGACTTCGGAACGTTCCCCGCGAGGTTGATGGGCCTGCGGGTTCGTGGTCGTAGCTCTGTGGGTTAGAAGTTTGAAATTCAAGCGGCGGAGGGTTCCGCCATAACAAGGAGGGTAAGATGAGTAACAAGCAGTTAATCAAATCTGCACACGTTTGGGCTCTGGCCGTCATTCTCGCTGGCGGGTGCTGGGCTATCACCAGTAAAGCCGGAATCAGCGGGCAGGAACAGAATTCCAACCAGAACAGCAACAGCAACAAGTCGAACGCGAACAGATCCGCCAATCGGAATATGCGCGGAAACAGTAACGCCACCGGCGAACAGGCCGGCATGGCCAACATGACTTCACAGGATCGCAACTTCATCATGGACGCAGCAATGGGCGGAATGATGGAAGTCGAGCTTGGTCGTGTTGCAGCGCAACAAGGCATGAGCGATGCGGTGAAACAGTTTGGTCAGCGCATGGTCGACGACCATTCGAAAGCGAACTCAGAATTGATGTCGCTGGCGTCGAGCAAAGGGATCACGTTGCCGGCGGAACTCGACGCAAAGGATCGCGAGCACGTGACGAAGATGTCGGGAATGTCGGGCGCGGACTTCGATCGTGAGTACGGCAAGATGATGGTCAGCGATCACCGCAAGGATGTTTCCGAGTTTGAGAAACAGAGCACGCGGGGTACTGATCCGGATCTCAAAGCCTTCGCCACTAAAACGTTGCCAACGCTTCAGGAACACTTGAAGTTGGCAGAGGCGCTTCCAGGTGCGAAGAGTGGAGGTGGCAACATGAACGGCAATTCGAACAGGCCCTAGTTTTCTGGCGCGGTGCCCGCAGGGTAGTTCGATTGATGGCCACAAAGAGGCACAAAAACACAAAAGCTGTTCTGTGCCTCTATGGTCTATTTACTGTTGTTTGTGATTCGGCTGTATGTAGCGTAGATGCGATAGAGGCGCTCCATCGAAGCGGGGTCGCTGCGTGCGAGTAGAGTTATCAACTCGTCACGCTCGGAGAGTAAAGAGACGAGTTCCTCGCGTTGCGCGGGATTGAACAGAGACCCGCTGTCGCTATCGATTTGGCGACGTAAATTTGTGTAGAAATCGCTGGTTAATTGGCGGGCCGGTTCGAATTGGCCGCGCTGCACGTCAATCACGGCAGTGGCGAGCGTGTTGTGGAGTTGGGCCAGGCGCACGGCACGCTGGGCCGCATCGCGCTGCTCGATTGCCGCGCTCGTTTTGAACCACATCGGCACGAATCCGAGCAGGAAAAAGCCCAGGCCGATCGTCGCGAATAGGGCAACACGCTTCCAGGGAATCGCAAGTGCCGAGACTTCCGGACTTAAGACGTTGCTCTTACTGGGGGCATGTTGCCCTACCGCTCCCATTGTTCTTCCTTTCTTGTCCAGTCAAAAGAAGAAGTACTCGACTGCCGGAGCTCGCCATCTCCACCTGACGCGCTACGACAACCACAGCAATCGTAATCTGAAGTACGACCGTCGTGAATCCGTATAAACACACTCTGCATTAGGTAAAAACACCTATTAGGTCTGAGTGTTGGCACCGATGCCCCGAAAACTGGATCGACATAATATGCACGTGGAGGGGTGTAAAAGATGGAAAGCAGATTTATTCGTTCAACATTCCTACTCGTTCCTGCCATTCTCGTCGTCTGTTCTGTTACGAACGCACAGACTGCCCAGCAGCAGGAAGTTGCAGTGAATTCCAAGGCGAGCAGCACGGCAGCGTCGAATGTACCGGTGTACGCCGATTACCGCGGGATCAAGATCGGCATGGCTGCTGACGAGGTGCGGTCCAAAGTCAACGGCATTAAGAAAGGCGACGGCCAGGATCTTCTGACTTTTTCAGAAAATGAGTCGGCGCAGATCTATTATGACGACAAAGGCAAAGTGACTGCGATCTCGATTGATTATTTCGGTGATAAGAATGGTGCACCGGCGCCTGAAGCAGTGCTCGGAACATCGATCGAAGCCAAACCGGACGGATCGATGTATCAACTAAATCGCTATCGCGACGCGGGCTACTGGGTTTCCTACAACCGGACCGCAGGTGACAAACCGATCGTCACGATAACGATGCAGAAGATGTAGCCACAAAAAGGCACAAAAAGCACAAAATGAAAGTGTAGAGTTCAGGTCGGAAGTCTCACTGGCTTTCATTTTGTGCTTTTTGTGCCTTTTTGTGGCTAAATTTAGAACGTGGGTATTCGCGGCAAATTGTTGCTTCTCGCCGCCGGCATCGCTGTGCCGCTGGTTGTCGTCGGCTTGCTCGATCTCAGAAATATGTGGCGCCTGAGTCGCTCTCAATTGAACGACTCCGTTAAGCAACAGGTCGACCTTGCCTCTGTCGCTCTCGAACGTTGGCTTGTCGATCAAAAAAAGGCGCTGGATGCTATTGCCGCTCTCGCTGGTGATAAAGACACGCACACTCCCACCATTCGTGAATACCTCGCAAACGTTCTTCATACACGACCATTCTGGCTCGACTTACGTATTACTAATGCCGCTGGAACTACGCTCATCTCGCAGCCTTCACGCCGCGAAGTCTTGCCCAACGCGCTCACAGACTACCTCGTTTCAGAGATGCGTGAGCGAAACTCGTGGGCCGTCGTGACGGATCGCACAATCGACGAAGCGCGGCCAATTGTGATCATAGCGGTTCCCATCGAAAAGGGCGGCGCCGTGATCGTGCGAATCGACGGCGCTGCGATCAATAGACTGTTTGATGGCATCGAGCTCTCAGAGCAGGTCGTGATTTCTGTGCTCGATTCCGATGGCCGTGTTCTTTATCGACGTATTGGTTCCGGAGCGCCGTCGGAAGCAGATGTAAGCTGGGCGCCACTATCTTCAATACTCCCAAACCAAAGAACTAGCGTTGTCGAGCTGACGAGCCCGATCGACGGGATAAAGCGCGTGTACGGCATGGCTCATGTCCGTGAAACCGGACTCGTCGCCTTGATCGGCATCCCGAGCTCGACTCTATACGAACCCGCCCGCCGGCGTTTGATTCGTTACGGCGTCACGGGCTTGATTGCGCTGCTGCTCGCGATGGCCGCAGCGCTCGTGATCGAGCGAAGTATTGTGCGGCCGGTACGTCGACTACGTGCAACGTCGCAGCGTCTCGGCGGTGGTGATCTAACAGCCCGAGCACCGCTACTTGGTGGTGGTGAGATTGGCGATCTCGGAATAGCCTTCAACACGATGGCGACGCAAATCGCCGAGCGTGAAGAACGATTGAAGGAGCTCGATCGACTGAAGTCAGAATTCGTGAGCAATGTTTCGCACGAGCTAAAGACGCCTTTGACGACGATTAAACTGCTCGCGCACCTGCTACAGCGAACCGATCTTACTGAAGAAGAAAAGCTCGACTACGCGAAGACGATTGCGATTGAGTGCGATCGGCAAATAGACTTCGTTGGAAATCTGCTCGACCTGTCGCGCATCGAATCGCGAGCTTACAAGCTCCGCAAAACGCGCGTCGATGCGCGCGAGCTGATACGTTCCTGCGTTGAAGTCGAGAGACATCGCGCGGAATCGCTCGGCCTTAACTTAAAAACCGACGTGCCCGTGCGCACACCGGCTCTCAGCGGCGACTTCGAAGCACTACGAAGAGTGATTCGCAACTTGATCGATAACGCTATCAAGTACACGCCGGCAGGCGGGCTTATTACTGTTTCCGCACGGGAAAGCGGTGATCTGCTGGCGATCAGCGTCAGCGATACCGGGAAAGGGATTTCCGAAACTGACCAGTCACATATCTTCGAAAAGTTTTACCGTGCTGAGTCAGACGTAGACGATGGAACCGCAGCGCCGGGAGTAGGTCTGGGTCTCTACCTCGCGCAACACATTGTCGCGCAACAGGACGGGGAGCTGACGGTCGAAAGCAAACCAGACGGAGGGACAACGTTTACGATGTCCCTGCCTCGATGGATCGACGATAGCGCAAAGAGTAAGGAGGAAGCGGATGTCAAAGCGTTTGTTAGTAGTTGACGATGAGCCAAACCTCCTGCGCGCCGTCGCTGCGTGTCTCAAGGCTGAAGACTACGAAGTGAGCACAGCGCGCAGCGGCCACGAGGCGCTAATGCAATTGGCCAATTCGGTCCCGGATCTGATCATCAGCGACATCAGAATGCCCGGAATGGATGGTTACAAACTCGCCAGACAATTACGCGGTTCTCCGAGAACAGCACTTGTGCCGATCGTGTTTCTCACAGCGAAAGACGAAACGGCAGATCGTATCGAAGGCTTTCGCGTAGGCGTTGACGCTTACCTGACGAAGCCTTTCGAACCTGAGGAATTGATTGCAGTCGTGAACGCGATTCTCCAGCGCGTGGAACGAACTCACTCTCATATTGCGCGACTGGTTAGCTCCGAGAATACCGAGGACGCGCCGCTGAGTCTTCAAGACGAAACGCTGACTGATGCTGAGAACAGAGTCGCTGTGGCTGTTTCGCGTGGATTGAGTAACAAGGAAATAGCCGCAGAGCTCGAGATCAGCGTGCGAACTGTCGAGAACCATATCAGTCACATACTCGACAAGAAAGGCTTCAGCAATCGAGTTGAGATCGCGCGTTACGTTTTTGAGCGGCCACAGCGATAGGTGAAAACACTCACGCCGGTAGGTGTTAAGACTGATGCACTGGAGAATGTACTCTCGTTACGATTAACCAACTTTGATGTGACTGTTGACAACTCTTTTCGAGCTGGGCGAGGTCAACATGAAAGTCACATCAGCCCGGAACAGTTGAGGCGCCGCCAAGGCGCCTCAAGTCTGTAGGGTGCTCTTGTGAACATAATGGTCAAACAACCGATCCCCGAAGGCGTTAAGACCTTCATCAGAGAGCAAATTCAAACCGTTCCTAAGTTGGAGGTTTTGCTTTTGTTGCACCGCGAGCAATCGCGGCCGTTCACGCTTGCGGAAGTTGCAAATGAGCTTGGCTTCGAAGACGACACGGCTCAGGAACAACTCGCATCACTCGAAGCAATCGGACTCATCGAAACAAACAAAGACAAGTCGAAATACCGGTATCACCCCGTTAACCCAACGCTCGGATCGATTGTCGATCGTTTGGCAATCGCCTATCCGAAGCAGCGCGTTCCTATCTTGAGTGCGATCCTGGCAGAAGATCCCAACAAAGTGCGCCGCTTCGTCGAGGCGTTTAAATTAACCCGCAGTAACGATTGAGCCAGGGTTTTTGAACTTGAACTAACAACTGTAGGGGCGGCCCTCTGTGGCCGCCCATTTCTTATGTAAACGAACGGGTGGCCACAGAGGGCCACCCCTACAGTTGATCTCTACGATCAAATTCGTCAACCGATCCATAGCACGATGATCTGTCGTGCCGTAGCATCGGCCGTGGTCCAGTTGATTGTTTGCCCATCTGAATCGAAGCTGACGTGATCGGCGGCGGCGTTCACCGTTGGTGAAGAGCTCTCCGTCATCATCTTTATCAACTTCGTAGTATCGATATTTCGCCTCGCAACAGTTGGACTAACGTTGTCCGTTTCCCCGATCCAGAAACTCGACCGGTTACTCGTTCCGGTGGCCCAACCAAAGCTGGCTCGAGCATGCGCCTGTGCCGCGTCGTTGTTTGCCGACACATCATTAGCTGAGATCATAATCGATGCTTTCGGCGTGAATCCGGCCCCCGTGATCGATTGATTTCCGGTCGACGTAGCCTGATTGAATGAACTCACTTTGAACTGTGGTCCACGCAGCGCCAGGTAGTAAAAGACGTCTGCACTACCTCCGGCCGTGGGATAGTTGAACGTAAAGCCATCCGAATCGAACGAGACAAAATCAGCTTCCGTGAACGTGGTCGTCGTGCTCAGGATTCGCTGTGTTGATTGCCGGTGTTTAGCTTGTTGTGGATTGCTGCCGTTCACGTTGCGCCATGCCACCATTCCGCGGGCACTCGAACTGGTCGCAAAGCCAAACAGTCCGTTGCCGTTTGTGGATTGATCGAGCGGCGAAGTCGAGAACTTACCGGCCCATACGAGCAGTGCGGTCGGTTGAAAACCGACGCCTGTGTATGCCTGGTTTCCGGTGCTTGTCTTTGCGGCGGCGACACCGGTCTTGTAGTTCGTGAGTCCGGATCCGCCGAGCGCCAGGTATTCAACCAGCATACTGCCTGAGGTCACCCAGTTGATCGTGAAACCGTCCGAATCCATCGACACGAAGTCAGCCTTCGAGCTTCCACTGGGCGTGTAGATGACATACGTATCCTGGTTCCACGCTGCGTGTGACGAAGTGCTGACGTTGTTGTTCGAATAGTCACCCGACGTTCTGCGGTCGCTCGACGAGATCCCGACACCAAAACCGATGACTGAATCTGCCGCTGAACCAGTTGACGTCGCCATGTTGTAACGGAACAACACGACCTTCGGCTGGAATCCGACACCCGTGATCGACTGGTTTCCCGTGCTGCCAGAACCTTGGAAAGAACCGGCCTTCACCAAAACTGTTGGCGGGGTACCGAGCCAGTTTCCAGTAATGGCATTGATCGTCGCCGTCGCATACGCATTACTGTCGGCGCCAATCTTCGCCGAGAGCGTGTCGATATCGGCTCCGCGATCGGTGCCGTCAGATGCCTGGCGCGTCTGGCCTGCGCGATACAAACCACTGGTCAGCTTGAAGTCGAGATTTGCGACGCTGTTGAAGCCGAAATTAGCAGCGCTCGTTTCGGAAAACGTTCCGGTGGGATAACCACTCGTACTCTGGTTCTGAAACGTGTTGTTAACCGCGCTGTAGTTTCCGGCGCCGTTACACCACGCATCGAGTGCCGTGGTTCCGGTCGCGCCGCCGCTGGCGAAGAAACCTCCAAACGTATTGTCGAGTGCGAAGAGGTTGTTTTCGGCTTTGAAGTTGATCCAGTCGCCGCTGGTATTGCCGTCAAACAACATGATCGTCGCCATGTTTTTGGCTGAGTAGGTCGTGTTGTGCTGCAGCCACAGATCCGTCGCGTGCGTTGTCGACGACACGCCATTGAACACAGCCCATCTAATCGTATCGCTTGGACCACCTGACTGAAGTCCGCCGCCCGAGAATTGGTAAGCAGGCTCGATCAGGTTGTGCTTGATCACGACATCTTCCATGGCTACACCGCCGCCACCCTCGTCATCGGGAGACAGCAGTCTCAAGAATTGGTTGAAGCGACGGAACCAGTTGTATTGAATCGTCGTGTTCTTGATCGTGGCATTGGTTACCGCTCCCTGTTGGGTGCGAACCGTGAGCACGAGACCGGCGCCATCCTGCCCCATGAGCCATGCGCCATCAAAAACATTCCCTTCGATCAGGTTTGTGGTTCCCGCGAGATACTTGATCTCGAAGTTATTCTTGTAACCGGTCCAGGGAGTGTAGATCGTCGCTGAAACACCGCTCTGGTTCGCGCTGAACGGCGTTTCGATCGTCAGTGTATTTGCATCAGGCGCGCCGTAGACTGTGCGAGTCTCGCCGGACTGTGGACCCGAGGTCAGCTTTATCACTCGGATGTCAGTATTTCCCTGCCCGTGACTGCTGCACGTCACTGTCGTTCCACTCGACGACAATGAGCAACCGAGATTCGTACTTGAATCAACGTCGTTTGTATCGAAAGCCGAAGGGTTCCAGGGGTTGTACTTCTGCGGCGACTCCAGATAATTACGCGTGAACGTGAGATCTCCGGGAAGAATACCCGTGCCCGTGCCACCGGCTAAAAATATCTCGCCCATGGACATCATGTAGTTGTTGTCGATCGTGTATGGTCCAGGTCCGCCAACCAGCAGGATTGCCTGTGATTCAATCCCGCTCCTTCGAAATCCACTGATGTAGTTATCGTGAATATCGATATTGCGGCCGTTGACGTAGACGCCACGCACTGCACCCGGCTGCGACGCTTCGATCCAGTTGTGATCGAGTTCGATGTTATTTGGAGTATTCGCCGCGGTGGTTTCTGCTGAATCTCCGAATTGGACCATTCCCGGATCGTTGATGACGCCATTTGCCTGGCGCATGTCGAGACCCGTAATGCGCCAGTTGTCGGCATCGTTCCCGGTAGTTGAGAAGCACTGTTGATTGTTGAAACTCCCGCAAACGACGATCGCCATGTTTGAGCGATCGCTGCTGGTTACACGCTGTCCGTCGGCAGGCAGTGATGCGTATCCCGATGAGCGAATGGTCACGGTTGAAGTGAGTCCGCTCTTGAGTGTGAATGGACCAGTATATGTTTGACCCGCAGTGAGTGTGATCGTGTCGCCGCCGGCTGAGTTTGTGATAGCGGTGGCGAAGTCTCCTGAAGTCGCGGGCGTGAAGTCTGTTGGCACTGGCATAACTCCCATCATCGCGAGCAGTGCCGGAAACGGCCGCATCATTCGCAGCGGCGTCGATAACGACATCGCGATTCCAGGTCCGGTTTGTGCTAGTAGCAGTGAAGCGCTGAGTAGTAGAACTCTAAACAAAATTTGGCCTCCTTTAGGTAACGAACAAACAAAGTGACACGTACCCCAGATTCAAATCTGGGCAGCGTTGTTATGTAGTTATCGGGGAGTACTCAAAGCTGGCCATGTGAGTTGGGATAAATGGCCACGACGCTTTGACGGAAAGTTGGAGAACAATACGCCCACGCAGGTGAAATAGCAATGCTTTTTGTTCTAGTGCTTTTGGCGCGGTGTTGTTGCGATTGTGTAATGTCTGAAAGCGTACTTTTGCGGTGTGACTTTAATTACATGCAGATGAGAAATCACCGCGACGATTCGCGAGCATTCTTAACTTTTTCAAGGGGGGGCATCACTGCGAGATGAGTAGGTTACTCTTTCGCTGGACTCTCTTTTGGCTTGATGAAGTAGAAACGGAGGACTACTAAACCCGCTAGCGCGGCGACGCCGGTCAGCAAATCGAGGCCGGAGATTCCCGAGATGACCATCTTGCGCGCGATGACGAAGATGAGCACTTCAACAGCGGCGCTCGTTCGATGAAAGAGAAGGAGCAACGCCAGCTCAGCCGCAATCGCTACCAGCAACACATCCTGAATGATTTGATGTAAAGCGTCATACTCATTTACCTGGCGCCACAGCATCGGGACATCACGAATGATGATCTCAACCGTCGCAATCGCGGCTGCAACGAGGATCAAAACCGCGAGGAAGGTGAGAAAGAGATGAACGGCATTACCGAGATGACGATCCAGGAATCGCTCGGGCGCAGTTTCGCCTCCAGTTCGTGCCTGGGTCTTCTCCGATTTTGTCATCGTTGCAGCAGACTAACAGATTCAGTCACTGATTGATACTGACCGCTTTCTGCCGGATCAGCGCGTAAATTTCGTCGAGCCCCGCGGGTGCGCCTGCGGTCATGTTCACTGCGCCGGTCGGTGTAACCAACACCGTGTCTTCGAGTCGCATATGAATCTTCTTGTCCGGAATTTCGAGTAACGGCTCGACGTTATAAACCACACCTGCGGCGAGTGGACGATTCCGGTCTGGGTCAACATCATGAACTGAGATCCCGATCGTGTGTCCGATGTAGCGTCCGACTGCGAGAAACTCTTTACCGAATCCGTGCTTCTTATAAACTTCCTCAGCGACGTCTTTTAACTGATTGAGCGTCACGCCAGGTTTCATCGCGGCAATGATCGCATCTCGCGCTTCGAGGATGCAGCGATACATTTTCTCCTGCTCAGGGGTGAAGCGACCCGAGACCGGCCACGTACGCGTGACATCGGAGGTGTAGTATTCATAGTCGGCGCCATAGTCCATGTAGACGATCTCGCCGTCCATCATCTGGCGATTGTTTGCAGAGTAATGCAGGATGATCGTGTTTGGACCAGAAGCAACGATCGGTCTGAAAGCATCGCCGCGCGCGCCACGCTTGACGTAAACGTAGCGAGCGGAAGCCTCGAGCTCATACTCGTACATTCCGGGACGAGTTCCCTTCATCGCCTCTTTCACGCCTTCGGCGCCGATCTCGGAGCTCTTCTTGATCAACTCGATCTCGTAAGGCGTCTTGATCCAGCGCATGTCATCGAGGAACGGATTCAACGACTGGAACATGAGATGAGGAAGCACTTGCTGAATCACACTGATTGTCTTTTTTGATTCCGTCACTCCGCCAAGAACTGAGTGCGTCATTTCCAGCGACTCATAGAAATCGAGCTCCTCGCGCGCGTTTTGAACATTCCCTTGCGAACCCGAGAGCATGTAGAGCTTCTTGCCGCGTAAACCAAGAAATTGGAGCGACGGTAGAAACTCTTCGATCGGCTGCACTCGTGTCAGCCCGTAGATCTCTTCTCTTTTCTCAACCTGCCATATGCCTGGACCTTCAGCGCGAATCATTTCCGGCGCGCGTCGCGGCGCAAACAAGATCGAGCTCTTGTTTGGTCCAACCATCACCAGCACCGCCCCCGCCTCTTCGATACCCGTCAGATAATAAAAATCGGGAGACTGTCGAAACTTAACCGGATAGTGCTGTCCCTTAGCAGCAAAGATCACGGCGACGCCATCGCCAATCTTCTCAAACAGCCTGGCCCTTCTCCTTTCAAACTCACTCTTATTAAACGGCTGCTGTGCTGCGACCGAAATCGCCAGTGCGAGAGTAATAAACAGGCATCGAATGCTAACGGAAAGTTTACGCATGAGGGTTACTCCTTTCAGATGTCGACAGTAATAGAAGGGATCTGTTGAGCAACGCGTAAAATGCGAGATTAAGGTATCACACGAGAACGGGTTATGCCTCGCCATCGTCATGGATGGCCGCTGCCAAACAGCGCAACTAAAGCGTTGACCGAATTTATCTTTTGCATTGGTATCGTTTATCTTGCACTGAGATTTTACACCAGCAGCTTGACTATTGACTTTGCTCGCTTAATACGGAAAACTTCTCCGCGAACAGAAGGGGCTGAGTTCTCACGGCTTGCTACCCGGCACGCTTGCTAAATCAAGCCTCAATCACATAGTAGGTTGTCTTTCAATCGTCTCCACGCAATCAAACAGGGTGAGATGAAGTGCCGGAGTTGTTTCCCTTTCCGGAGGCGCTATGTCTTTTTGAGGCAGACTTCGAAACAGAACGGCTGATTGGAGGCAAACATGACTAATTATCGAGAAGCCACAACCGGTTTCGTCAATAGCGCCAAAGGAGTAGCCGGCGCTGTAGACATGCTAAAGGCCGCCATCTCCGGAGGTGATCCGGAAGATATCAACTTTACAACCGAGCTTGTTACCGGCGCTGCCGATAATTACCTCGGGCACACCGAGACATATCAGCGACGAGGACTTGATGAAATTGCAATTCGCTCCCCTGAGGCCGTGTTTAAACAAGAAAGAGTTGCGGCTGATCTTCTGGCTGGCGCGCTTATGGACCTCAACGTCGGAAACACAATCCTGAATGTTGCCCACGTTGCCGAACACCCTGAGGCCGCAGCCAGTGCAGAACTCGATGCGAATTCCGAACAACTCAACAACGTCATAAACGTGGTGGTCCTGCCGCTCGGTCGAAGTGTTGAGACTCCCATTTCAACTGCACGATTCGGTATCGACGAAGCGCCGGAAACCGCACCACTGCCGGCTTCCAACGACGCAGTAGTGGTGAAAAAACAATACGAGGAGCAGGTCACAGAGGTCTTTACGTTGCTCGTCGCCAAGAGTAAGGAAGTGGTACTGACAACGTTTGAAAGTATTAAAGGACTTGATCTTGAAAGACTATTGGCGGGGTTGGGCTCAGTGGGCCAATTAGCGGCGAACATACCTCACGTCAGTAAACTCGCCGCTAAAGGCATCGCCATTGTTGTCCAGGCGCTGGAGAAGATTTCGGACCTGCTCAATATCGGTAAGGAAGTGGAAACAATCCGTACTCTGGCCAGAAGGGTTCGCGAGTACATGAACGATCCTACCAGACCACTCGAGGAACTCCTGGAATTTAGCTATGCGGCGACCAGGACGAAAGAGCTTGTGCGGCAAAAGCTCGATCAGACCTCAGCGGCTGTGGCCGAGATAGGCGAAGCCGCAAAAGAGTTGGTCCAACTGCGAAACAGATTTGCAGATCAGATGACACTCTTGAACCATATCGTCGGTGGAGTGGCTGTAGCGAAACGTCTCGTTAATTTCTTTACACCCGAAGCTACGACGCTTCCCTTCTTTGGAACCTTCTATGTTGTGGCGATGGCCTACTCCATATTGGCTGGTATGGACTTCGCCGATGCAGGAGGAACTAATCTTGTCTACGGAGTGCTGCAGATTTCGGAACGAGTATTGGTCTGATTCAACCATCCACGTTCAAAGTGGATGCATCTGGCCTGGGAGTAAAATGTGCCGGCTGAGAATGACAATTCGATCCTGCTGAGGAATCGGCTCGATAGTTACAACGTCGAGCTCAATTACTTGCTTCAGAGCCTTGAGTCGGTGGGAGCGGCGGATCAGCGACGGACGACAGGTCTGTTTAGTCGACACATCAATCTGCTCAGGCACGATTTGGCAAAGATAGAAGAACTAGTAGACAAACAGGCTCATACGCAAGCCTGGGAATCTCTTACGAAACTGCAATTACAAACCCAGCGTGTTATGGAGGCAGCCCAGGGCTTTCTTGGTGGCCTGGGCATTCGCCAGGCAACACTCGATCAGGGGATGGCAGACAGGGCTCTGTTCCTGGCCGGTGAATTCTCTCGAAGAACAGGCGGCAGCGAACTGCGCGCCGTGGTGTTTAGTCCTTCGGTTCACGATTGGCAGGAGGCATTTGTTGTCGCGAAAGATGCGGGAGACGACATTGTCCACATGCCCATTCCACATTGGGACATCTGGCATCTTCCGCTCGTGGCCCACGACTATGGTTATTGGGTGGCAAAGCATGGTGACGTGAAGGAGTTTGATGCTTTTATCGCCGAGCAAATCAGCGTGGTAAATCACGAGATTGCACCGTCACCGGAAAAAACAAAAAACTTGCTACCGGAGCTTCGCAGAGCTTTGGATCAGCGCGAGCAGTATGGTCCAGCTCTCGATCTCTATTGCGCCAGGCAGAAGGTGCATCTCTGGCATTTGATCGCCGACGCGCTGGCCACGTATTTGATTGGACCAGCCTACGCGCATGCGCTGGTGTTTCTGGTTTTGAATCCGACTGATCCTTTTATTGAAGGAGAACGCGCGAGTGCTGGAAACGCCCGTAGCCGTTTTCTGCCTTCCGACGCCCGCCGGGCAGCGATCGTTTTTGACGTTTTGAAACGGATGAGCGACAAGACCAAGCCCGATCAGCATACGGATGGCATTTACGATCCGGAATTGAGACTTTCGGAAACGGTTTGGGAGCGAGCCTTAGATGCCTCCGGTGTTTTGAAACAGTATCAGGATCTGAATCTCGATCTGGCGGGATGGCGCCAATCGATTTACGAGATCCTGGAGCTGAACTTCGGTTTTGTACTGCCTGAAACTGCCAAACATTGGCGGGAAGGTCTAAATTCAGTTGTCCCTGTTCTACAAGATGGCGGTGAGGTCGCAGCCCAAGTGTCTTTAGAAGCGAAAATTCATGGCGCCTGGTGGTGCCGGCCGCGTTATCCGGATCGCACTGCAAGTCTGTCACGTGATTGCGCGCGGCTTCTCAATGGCGCTTCCTTGCAAGGGATGCAGGCACAACCAGTTGAAATTAAAGAAGAGACTACCAGACTACTCACCAGCCGGTTCTACGAGATTGAACAAGATCTCAATCGATTCAAAGATCTGTTCAACTCGGACTATGTTGAACGTTCCGATCGTAACGTTGTCGCTGGCCGGTTTTACCGCTTAATCAGTGAGCGGGACTATCGTTTGAAGGGATTACAAAGACTGCTAAAAACAAATCCACCGCCCACCGCCGTATTGGCGCAAGTCATACAACAAGCGGACGGCAACGAAATGCAGGCGCTGCAACGGGAGACTCTCGATTTTTTGGGCGGTGTGTTAATGCGCAAGCAAAATATCGATCGTGGCATCTGTACTATGGCCGAAGCGTTGCTGGGCGACTACTCCGGAATGACAGGTGTGAATTGGGCGTCGCGCGTCGTCCTTGGGACGAACCCACTATTCAGTCTCGCCTCTGACATCGTTCATCATCGCTTCCCTGATTGGGACATCTGGAATCTACCGCTGCTGGCTCATGAATTCGGACATATTATCTTTGCGGCCACTCCGGCTTTCAAAGATGAGTTGGCGGAAGAATTGGTTAATGCCGGCAAGGAACATCCTGAGCGGGAGAAGTTGACAGAGGAAGCTTTGAAAGACTACGTCAGCAAACGAACGCGGCATCTCGAAGAATTCTTTGCTGACGGCTTCGCGGTCTACTGTCAGGGTCCGGCCTTCGTTTACAATGTGCTACTGCTACATCTCAACCCTGCCGAAGCTTATCTCGCGCGGGGTTACCATCCTTCCCATGCAGAGAGGGTGGAATTTATTCTGCAAGTCCTCAGGGAAATGAACCAGCAGCAGAAGCTCGATAAGTATGCTAACGATCCGTTTGAGAGTGTCCTCAATCGGTTCCAGGAGTGGTGGCCTCGAGCAGTTGAGAGCGCCGGTGTTCAACCCGGGCCGGTCGAGCGATTTCACAAGCTCAAGGCTAAAACACTGGCGTCGAAGTTTTACAGGTTTTTAAATAAGTACTACCGTTTGGGAGCACAGTATCAAGCCACCGACTGGAATCGCGCTAATGACGCAGCCGGGCGGTTGCTCGAGAGCGACAATACTCTGAATCAGGAAAGTCTTCGCAACCTACTAAATATAGCCTGGGCTTGCCGCGTGCGTTACCCGGGTGACGTGGTCCGGATCGCAAAGATCATTCGGCTAAACTTTGAGCTGGCGTTGACGCGAGCGTGAAGGTCGCAGCGGCACCTCCCATTCGCGAGGAGCAATGATAATGGCAGAGCAGCTAGAGAACCCGCTAGAGAACATATTGGTGGCCCAGATAACGGCGCTCGAAAATAACATCGAGCGCATGACCACCTTACTTCAAAACCAGGAGACACGGTACCTTAACGATATCCGGCTTTCGGGTAAATTCAAAAAAGTTGTCTATCCCAAAAAACAGAGATTAGAACAGATCAAATCTGTCATCCAGCGCGCCGACGTTACGCCGGAGCAGATGGAATACGGATGGGAGAGTTTTCACCAGATTAAGAAAGAAGCTCAACGAGTCTTTACGCAATGTCTCGACTACATAGGTGGCATCGCGGTTCGCAAATGGGGTTTGGAGGAACAAATCTGCGACATAGCGGAAACACTGGTAGATCAACATCTGAAACAGGGGGCCAACTGGGGGTCGGTGGCTATTATGGGAGAGGATCGGCTCCCGGATAATGTAGCCCAGACCACGCAGATCATACGTCTTCCATTTCCCGAGTGGGACCTCTGGAGTCTCCCATTTACGGCTTATGAGTTTGGGAGATGGATAGCCGGTGAAACATGGGTTGAAGGTTTAGCCGAACTCCTAAAGAACGAGCCAAAGCGTATCCAACAGCTCATCCAGGTCGCTAACGTGGAAGACCTAATCAAGATCGGGATTCTTGATAATTCCGATATCCTCGACGGTGACATAAAGAATCTTGAAGTGGACATCCTCGATCTGCGGCGATCTCGTTTGGCTGGGGTCGACATTTCAGAGATGTTAAAGGACAAGCTAGAGCAGCTTGAAGCCTTACTGAAGGAGTTGTTCGCAGATGCGTTTGCTACGTACTTTCTCGGACCAGCCTACGGTTATGCGCGCGTCTGTTTGCGGCTGAATCCCATAACGGCTTCTGATCCTCAGTCGCTTGAATCTCAACGCATGGGTATCGTGTTGGGAGTGCTGAAGAAGATGAACGAGTCAGCGAAGATGGATCGTCACGGCAGCGGGCCCTACGAACCCGAAATAAAACTACTAAAAGAGTTGTGGGAAAAGACAATCCGGCTCACGGACCCAAACTTCCCGGCAAAATTCGAATACGGCAAACCGTACAATGTGTGGGCTGACTTACTTTATACAACACTGGAAGGAACATACTCGAAAGACGGATTTAGCCCACAAAGTTGGACGGCAGCAGCGGCTTGGGGACAGGCATTTATCGAGGACAATAACAGCACAGAGGCAACTTCGCTGCCCATAATTCTCAACGCGGCCTGGTATGGTCGCGTGCGCAAACCAAATCAATGTTCTCGAATAGAACGTCAAGCACGCAAGCAGATCGAGGCGAGCTTAAAGCGACCGGCTGATGCGAGTTCCAATTTGGCTCCCGGCTCCAGGTCTGCTGAATCAAGTGCGCCAGTTCGTTAACTCTCTCGAAGCGCCCAGCTTCGCATCAGGCGCCCAATCTGGCCCATCAACATTCACCAGGGAGATAAGTTATGGAGTCAGCAAAATCAATCGAGGCTCTTTACACCGAGCTCGGCACGACTCTCTTCGAGGCTAAACGCTATGACGAGGCGAGCGAAGCCCTACTCAAAGCTCTGGCTGAACCCGAGACTGGGTTGCCGCGCGCCAGAACTTATCTCGTGCTAGGGAAAACTTATAGTGCTGCCGGCAAAGAGTCGGATGCCAAAAAAGCGTTTGAAAATGCCGTCCGAGTTAATGCCGAGATTCTCCCGGATGTGGAAGAGGAATTATTAAAAGTTATTGCCGCAACCACCGAGCAACCGAAACCTGCTGGATTGTTTTCCAGGTTTCAGAATCTTGTGTCGAGTTTCTTTCGCGGACCACTTATAAGCAACATGGCACTCAGTCTTTATAAGAATCAGAAATACGCGAATGCTGAAACCTTGTTTCGATATATCACTATCCACTCTCCCAAAAATGCCGACGCCCATGAATACCTCGGCTGGTCGCGTTTGAAGCAAGGCAAAGATGTCGAGAGCGTAGAGGCATTTCTGCGCGCCGAAGAACTCGACAATCAGCGCGCCTCCGTATATCACGGCCTTGGCGAAGCCTACTTATCAGAAGGCCAGAATGAAAAAGCTATAGCAGCCCTCGACAAGGCACTGAAGTTACAGCCAGATGAGCCGGACATATTAAACCTCGCGGGAGTCGCTCTGCGCCAAAGCGGGAAACTTGAGGAAAGTGAAGCAGCGTTTCGCCACATCACTGAATTGCAGCCTGATAACTACGGGGCATTGCATGAGCTCGCAGTGACCTTGAAGATGTCAGGAAGGAATACTGATGCCGCAGCCGAACTAACCAAAGCAGCCTCATTGCTCTTGCAGAAGAAACAATACGAAGAAACGGCTCGGCTGGCTCAAGAGGCCGTTGAGCTCGACGTGTCTAATGCAGATGCGCACCTGCACCTGGCCCGGGCTCGAATAGGTGAAGGTCACTATGATGAAGCGCTGCTGATCTTGAATGAGGCAGCCCGTTTGCTGCCCTCAGATCCGGATATATACATCATCAGTGCCCGGGCCAGCTTTCTCATGGCAGACCTGCAAGAAGCGTTGAAGAAAATCGACAAGGCTCTGGAGCTCATGCCTGAGTCAGCCGAAGCTTTGGGGATCAAGGGCGCTATCAAGTGGCGTTTAAAGGAATACCAGGAGTCGTTGGCACTGCTGGACCAGTCTTTAAGGCTGGATGAGGCACAAGCCGAGTTTCACACCGAGCGTGGTCACGTACTGGAGGCGCTAGAAAACGAAGAGGAAGCCATAAAGGCCTACAGACGTGCCACTGACCTCGAGCCCGCCAATCGTTGGGCGAAAATGCGCTTGGGCATGCTTTTAGCGAACGAAGAACTCTATGAAGAAGCGGCGTCCACCCTGGAACAAGCGCTTAAGCTGGCGCCTGGTGAAGACGAAGCGTTTTATTCCGTGGCGCAACTATTAAAAGTCTATTCCGAGGCGGACCTGCGTCGGATGCGAGGAGCAGTTCTTTTCGATTTGAACCGACCGGTTCAGGCTCTTCCCGAACTCGAGCGTGCACTTGAACTCGAACCTGATAATGCGCGTGCTTGTCATTTGCGTGGAGCCACTCTTATTAATCTGCACCGCTATCAAGAAGCAGTGAATAGTCTCCAATTAGCAGTTGATCTCTATGCTGCACAAGATGTCGAGAACGCCGAGGTCTACGCTGATTTAGGAGAGGCATTGCGGGCTTCAGGTAAATACAAAGAAGCAAAAACGACTTTCAAGCAGGCCCTTAATCTCGAGCCCGAGTATCAGTGGGTGCTAGCCAGACTAGGAGAAACTCTGCGAGCCCTGGCGGAGTTTAAGGATGCACTCGACCACCTAAAGAAAGCGGTGGAGGCCGATCCTGAAGATGGCTGGGCCTGGGGTGCGCTGGGGGCGACGCACCTGAGTTTGACCAACTATCGGAGCGCTCTGGAGGCGTTTGACAGAACACTTCAGTTATCACCCGAAGATTCATTCGCCCTCGCTTATAAAGGAAAAGTGCTGAGACAGGTAGAAAGACTGCAACAGGCTGCCGAATTTATTGATAAAGCGCTAGAGCGGGAACCAGAGGCTGACTGGATCGTCATGGAAAAGGCGTTGTTGTTGCGTCAGATGCCTGATCAGGCAGACAAAGAGGCGATTAAATATTTCCGGCGGGCAGTCGAACTGCGTCCGGAATCTGGCTACAGCTTATCTCAGTTAGCCATCAGTCTATATTACCTGGGAGAATATACAGAGGCGCTCTTGCAGGTCGACAAAGCCATAAAATTTGATTCCACGCTCAACATGGCAAACTGCCTCAAGTCTTTAATTCTGGAAAAGGCGGGGCAGACGGAAGGAATTGAAGAAACAGAGAATCGATTTCTTGAACTATTTACGGGCACTGAGGCTTATTTCGAACGTAGCCTGATTTATACTTCCCTCGCGCTTTATGGGGCTGACATTCGAGATATTGAAGCATTAAACCGGGCAGTTCGCGATCTTAAAAAAGTGATCGAGCTCGATGACAAATTCGATAAGGCGTATAACTCGTTGGCTTGGATTCATATGCATACGGCAGAGCCCGACTGGCCGACGATAATGAAATGGGCCAAACGGGCTACTGATCTAACTCCGGAAGAGGGCAGCTTCCAAGATACGCTGGGCTGGATTTATTTCAAACAGAATATGTTCAAGGAGGCTTTGCCCTTACTAGAAAAAGCGGCTGAATTAAATCGAGAAGACCTGATAATCGAAGATCATCTGAAAGAATGCCAGCGACGCATTGATGATAAGCAAGCAGAACTCGGCGTCTCAAGTGCGCAATGATCTAGCAAACGTCTGCGCAAGCTCGCTCGCCTTCACCGTCATCGGTTGGCCGAAATGCTCGAAATAAGCAAGACCATAATTGAAAGTGTTGAGCTGCTGCTGAACAGCAGTTTTTGGCGGTTTATGGTAATGTGAGGGCCTACATGCTTGAAGATCTAGGTCCGATGAAGCCCTTTCTATTTATTGTCATCTGTTTGTTTTCGCTACAGGTCTCGGCACAACAAACGCCGGTAGTGGTTCAGCCCGGGGCGCCGGGTCAGCCGACGAAGACACTGCCACCCACGACCAGACCCACGTTGCCGCCCAGCTCGCCGACTGACACACAGTTTATGCAGCACATGATCATGCATCATGCGCAGGCAGTCGAAATGACGGCGCTCATTGATTCACACACGAAGAACAAAGAGTTGCACACGCTGGGCGCGCGCATTAGCCGGTCGCAAGCGGACGAAATAAAGTTTATGAAACGGTGGCTCGCAACTCGTGGAGAGCCGGTTGCGCCGCCCATGCACCACATGCCAGGCATGGATATGCCGAGTCATTCCATGTTGATGCCCGGCATGTTGACGCCGACGCAGATGGAAGCGTTAAGAAAAGCAAACGACGCGGACTTTGACCGCCTGTTTCTTGAAGGAATGATTCAACACCACAAGGGTGCACTGACAATGGTGAAAGATTTGTTTGATACGGCGGGCGCGGGACAGGACGCTGAGTTGTTCAACTTCGCGACCGACGTCGATAGCGGCCAGCGCGCCGAGATTAGAATTATGCAAACTATGTTGGGAGTAAAACCCGAAGAGGAGAAACAATGAATCGATTACGTGTTATTACTTTCTGCTTATTAATTTTTGCCGTTGCCTTGTCCTCATTTTTAGTAGCGCGGACACGCGCGCAAACGCCAACGCCGTCACCCTCATCGCAGCAGGCCACCAAGCCTGACGAGAAAGCTTCGAAGAAGCAAGAACAGGAGAACCCGTTTGCTCCTGAACCGGCTGGACCACTACCAGCAGGTATGACGGGCGCCGATACGAATGATCCACGCGCAAAACTCTCGCCGGGATTCTTCAACGCGGGTGAAGCAGCAATGGGCATGAAGCATCTGTTGCTCGTTAAAAAGCCCGCTGCGTTTCAACTCGGCTCCGATAATCCCGATGATCCAAAGGTGCAAAAGATACTGGGCCAAATGGGCAATCCGGCGCAGCTCGCAAAGGTACCCAAAGGAGTGCAGTTAGTTATCGCTCAGCTATCTTTCGCCAACTCGGATATTGCATTCCAGGGCAATCACCTGTTTCAGGGAAACTTTTACGGTCTCAGTATCTACGACATCTCCAATCCGGCGAAGGCGAGTTTGTTGACAACGATGATCTGTCCCGGCGGACAGAACGATGTGTCAGTCTACAAAAACCTTCTCTTCATGTCGGTGGAAATGGCAAACGGCCGTTTGGACTGCGGCACTCAGGGATTCCCACCTGCGCCAGCTCCGGCGAAGGAACCTGAGAAGGACGAGAAGCCGGCGCCTCCGCCAGCGGAAAAGGATCGCTTCCGCGGCGTGCGAATCTTTGACATCACCGATATCAAGAATCCGAAGCAAGTCGCTGCTGTCCAAACTTGTCGCGGCTCACACACGCACACACTCGTTACCGATCCGAACGACAAGAACAACGTCTACATCTACGTTTCGGGAACGTCTTTCGTCCGTCAAAACGAAGAGCTGGCAGGTTGCTCGGGTGAGGAGCCGGAGAAGGATCCGAACACCGCGCTGTTTCGCATCGATGTGATCAAGGTGCCGCTCGCTTCGCCGCAGGATGCGAAGATCGTTTCGAGTCCTCGACTGTTCATGGATCCGGCTACGGGTAAGCTGAATGCTTTGAGTAACGGCGGCTCGCATGGAAAAGAGGAGGAACAAAAACCTCAGGCTAGTAACCAGTGTCACGACATCACGGCCTACTCAGCAATCGGTCTCGCTGCCGGCGCCTGCTCTGGAAACGGTATCCTGATCGACATCAAAGATCCCGCGAATCCGAAGCGACTCGACGCAGTGAACGATCCAAACTATGCATACTGGCACTCGGCGTCGTTTTCGAATGACGGCAAGAAGATTGTGTTTACAGATGAGTGGGGTGGTGGACTCGGCGCACGTTGCCGTCCGAACGATCCGATCAAGTGGGGCGCGGATTCGATTTTTCACCTGAACGATAACAAGCTGACATTTGCGAGCTACTACAAAATGTCCGCAGCGCAGGGAGACAGTGAAAACTGTGTGGCCCATAACGGGTCGCTCGTTCCCATTCCCGGTCGCGACATTTTAGTGCAAGCGTGGTATCAGGGCGGCATCTCGCTCGTGGACTTCACCGACGCGGAGCATCCGATGGAGATTGGCTACTTCGATCGTGGTCCAATCAATCCCAACATGCTCATCCTCGGTGGCGATTGGTCGGCTTACTGGTACAACGGCCACATCTACGGTTCCGAAATTGCACGCGGTTTGGACGTTTTCGAGCTGACGCCGACGAAGTTCCTTACGCAGAACGAAATCAATGCTGCGAAGTCGGTTAAAGTCTCGGAGTTGAACGTGCAGAACCAGCAGAAGATCGAGTGGCCGCGAACGTTTGTCGTCGCGAAGGCATACCTTGATCAACTGGAGCGCTCGAAAGCGTTGCCGGCAGATCAAATCGCAGCGGTGCGGCAGGCGATTCAGAGTGCCGAGAGCACACAAACGAACCACGCCGGGCGGGGAAACCTGAAAGATTTCGTGGCTTCGTTGGAAACGAGCGCAGGCACTGCGAAGACTGCGGCGGATTCGCGTCGTTTGCACGCTTTGGCAGAAATTCTCAGCAATCCGGTCCGTTGATTCAAGGCACGGGCGGCCACGGAGGGCCGCCCCTACAGTTGTAGTCCACCAACTTGATATCAACTGTAGGGGCGGCCCTC
>DATFDT010000342.1:0-16751 GCA_035251975.1 Pyrinomonadaceae bacterium
GGCGCTCGAGTGAGGAACAAGTCAGGAATGGCGGCTTGCCCCCGCTCTCACCTTATACACACACCTTTGATCGCCCTTGATGATGTGTTCGGCGCGTTCGACAGTCACTCCTGGTCCGAGGACTGATCGGAACAGATCAAGCTCAGTCGAACAGAATCCTTGACAAGCATTTGCCGCCGCGCAGATCGGGCAATGATTCTCGACCAGTAGAAAACTTCCGTCGTCTTCCCTCCTGACCTCGGCCATGTAGCCTTCTTCAGTCCGGACTTTCGCGAGTTCGGCAAGCTTTCGATCGAGTGAATCGTGCGGCCTGATGCGTTTGCCGTAATCGACTCGTTGGCGTGCACACCGCGACGTCAACACACGCTCGAGCCCCTCGTCTCCAAACGCATCCTTGACCGAATCGATCAACGCCACACTCAGCTCTGCATAAGCTTCTGGGAACAGGTGATCGGCTTCACGTGTGAGGCGCCAGAACTTCGCTGGCCTGCCGATCGGCACGGGCCGTTCTTCCGAAGTCACGAGCCCTTCGCGCTGCAACGCGTAGAGATGCTGCCGGACCGCCATCGCCGTCAGCCCGAGCCGCTGCGCGAGCTGCGCCGAATCGATAGGTCCCTCGGTTTTCAGCAGTTTTGTAATGGCGCGACGAGTCTTCCGCTCGCCCGGCGCCTGCACTCCAGCACTCATGCCAACTATTTCTAAAGAATTCTCTTTACAAAGTCAATACTCAGTGCTACATTCCCGACTTAATAAAGGAGGGGCTTTAGAAAGTGGTATCGGCCATGACAGATCCTTTTTCAGGTTTAAGAGTCGCAATTACGGGTGGCACGTCCGGACTCGGACTCGCCCTTGTTCAAGAGCTCGGCAACAGAGGCGCGCGCGTCGCGTTTGTGGCACGTACCCGCAAACGCGTCGAACAGGTCGCGCGCGAGAATCCGGGCGCGCACGGTATTGTCGGCGATGTTTCCGTTAAGGAAGACATCTACCCGATCGCGATTCAAATAACAGGCGAGCTTGGCGGGCTCGACGTCCTGATTAACAACGCTTCCGAACTTGGACCAACTCCATTACCAATGCTCTCGGACACTGAGTGTGAGGATCTCGAGCACGTGTTTGCGACGAATGTCTTCGGTCCATTCCGGCTAACGAAAGCATTGATGGGCGCGCTCGCTGCTTCAGCGCGTGAAGGTCGCGGCGCGGTCGTGCTCAACGTCTCGAGTGATGCGGCAGTGAACCCGTACCCCGGCTGGGGCTCGTACGGTTCGAGCAAGGCAGCGCTTCATCACATGAGTCGCATTTGGAACGAAGAGCACGCGGCGGAAGGTGTTCGGTTTCTTTCACTCGATCCGGGTGACATGGATACGCCGATGCACGCGGCTGCGATACCCGATGCAGACCCCGCGACACTCAAGCGTCCTGAACAATCCGCGCATGAGTTTTTGGAGGCTATAGCAGCAGGGATGATGGTGGAAAGTCATGTTAGCCGCTAATACAGCAGTACAGCGTCCGATGGACGCAAAGCTTCTCGTCGTCGATTCGCAACGTAACTTGATTCACGTTCCGCGCACTGCGTTTGTCGAGTTTCTGCGACCAAACGATCTCGTTATTGCAAACGATGCCGCGACATTACCCTCCAGTTTAATCGGATTACACCAGGAGACTGGAAAAGCCGTCGAGGTGCGCCTTGCAGGACGGCGTTCACTGGACCCGATGGACGTCAAGAGTTTCAGCGCGATCGTGTTCGGCGAAGGAGACTTTCACCTGCGCACCGAAGATCGACCGCAGCCGCCAACATTGCATCCCGGCGATACGCTTGTGCTTGGTCCATTGCGCGCAACCGTGGAAGCGCGGCTCGGCCATCCACGACTCGCTTCCCTTCTCTTCGACGGCACCCCGGATCAGATCTGGTCGGGGCTGGCGACTCACGGCAAGCCGATTCAGTATTCACACATGCAGACGTCGCTGGAATTGTGGGATGTCTGGACGCGAATCGCAGGGCCGCCTGTCGCTTTCGAGCCGCCATCGGCGAGCTTCATTCTCGATTGGCACGTGCTCAACGACATCCGCGAACAGCAGGCAACGTTCGCGACGGTCACCCATGCTGCGGGCATTTCATCAACTGGCGACGAAGATCTCGATCATCTCTTGCCATTCGACGAGCCGTTTCACATTCCAGAAGCCACTGCGAACGCCCTTGAGATCACACGCAAGCGCAGTGGTCGAATAATCGCCGTCGGCACAACTGTGGTTCGCGCACTCGAAGCAGCGGCGACTGCTGATGGACACTTACACACTGGTGCAGGCGTTGCGAAAGGCAAGATCGGTCCAACAACGCGATTGCGTGTAGTGGACGCCATCGTCTCCGGTACACACGAACCCGGCACGAGTCATTACGAACTTCTGCGCGCATTCCTCGAAGACTCCACCCTCAAACGCGCAACAGATGAATTGATCGCCCACGACTACAAGACTCACGAATTCGGCGACTCGGTATTGATCTTGTAGATCGAAGAAAAGAACAAGTCAGGAAGAGGGCTTGCCCCCGCTCATCCAGTCCAAGCAGCAGCGGGGGCAAGCCCCTCTTCCTGACTTGTTCTTTTTCCGCGGCGTCCAGGATACTAGCGTGACTATGAACACACCCCGAGTCATTTTCACGCTAGTTATCTTTCTGGCAATCGCCGCCCCCATCAACGCGCAATCGATCCGCGAACAGGACATCCGCGCTGAGCTCGGCTTTCTCGCGAGCGACGCGATGCAAGGTCGCGGCAGTGGCACGATCTTCGAACGGATCGCCGCTGAATACATCGGCTCGCAGTTTCAACAGTTTGGTCTCGAGCCGGGCGGCGACACCGACAGCGCCGGCAACAAGAGCTTCGTCCAGCGCGTGCCGGTCCAAACCGCAGCATCAGGCGCAACCTGGAACGTCATCGGCGTCCTGCGCGGCACCGATCCACGCGAAGCGATCATGCTCAGCGCACACCTGGACCACCTCGGCTTGAACGACGCGGCGCCCGGCGACGACAAGATCTTCAACGGCGCTGACGACGATGGATCGGGTAGTGTCGCCGTGCTGGAGCTCGCCCGCGCACTTTCATCAGGCAAAAAACCACGCCGCACGATCTACTTCGTGTGTTTTGGTAGCGAAGAGCGTCGCGGTCTCGGTTCAAGACACTTCATCGACAATCCACCCGTTCCACTCACACAAATAGTCGCGGATTTGCAGTTTGAAATGCTCGGCCGGCCCGATCCGAAAGTCGCAGCGGGCACGCTCTGGTTAACGGGCTTCGAGCGTTCCAACCTTGGACCAGAGCTGGCGAAACAGGGAGCCGCACTCGTCGCGGATCCGCATCCGGAGCAGCGTTTCTTCCAACGCTCCGATAACTTTCCACTCGCTTTACGCGGTGTGATTGCGCACACGGTCTCGAGCTTCGGCTTGCACACCGACTATCATCGCGTGACTGATGACGTCTCGAAGATCGATTTTCCGTTTATGACGCGCTCGATCAACTCGCTCGTGAAGCCGATTCAGTGGCTCGCAAATTCAGAGTTCCGTCCCGAGTGGACACCGGGCCAGGCGCCTACTAGCCGCTAAGCTATGAAAAGGCGAAAGAAGATAGTGACAAGATTTTGAACCGCTTCTCTGTGCAACCTCTGAGTTCTCGGTGTCTCTGTGGTGATTTTCCGCTATACAAACCACCGAGACACCGCGCAGCAGAGCCGCAACCAAAGTGTCTCCCCACTACGCCGGAGGCGTTCGCTAATTACAGCCCAGGGTTCGAGGAACGAGAACCCTGGGTTAGCCAATTTATTTCGTTGCTAACCCTGAAAGGGTTTGGCGGTTGGCGAACACTTTCAGGGTTAGAACGGCGGTGATGTGCTTGTCTCAGAAAAACAAGATTCTGCGAACTTGCTACACAGAGGACACAGGGTTGCACAGAGAGATCTAAAAATGCCTGATCTGCTCGTAAACCTTTTGAAGTTACCGCCAGTCGAAGCCACAGAAGGTTTCATCGTGCGCCGTGCGCAGCCTTTTGAGTTGTCGCCCGTGCGCAGGTTTGTTGCGGAAAACTTTGCACCGACTTGGGCTGACGAGATCTCCGTTGGTTTTGCACGACAACCAGTCTCGGTTTACATCGCGACGATCGATCGCGAGCTTGTCGGCTTCGCGGCTTACGAATGCACGCGGCGCGCGTTCTTTGGGCCAACCGGAGTGTTGCAATCCGCGCGCGGCAAAGGAATCGGAAAGGCGCTGCTGCTCCCTTGCCTTTGGTCGCTGCGTGAAATGGGATACGTCTACGCCGTCATCGGCGCGGCGGGTCCGGTGCGCTTTTATCAGAAGACGGTCGGTGCGATTATTATTCCCGACAGCGAGCCCGGCATTTATACAGACTTGTTGAAGATCAAGAATGAATAACGCAGAAGCAATTCCAGCTAAGAAGCGTACCGGCGCGCGTGGACCGATTCCGCCGGGTCCGAAGGGTTCATTGATCATGGGCGTGATGCGCGACTTCAATCGCGACACGCTCGAATTCGTCACACGTTGCCGCGATTACGGCGATGTTGTTCTCACACGATTTCTCTGGATTAACGCTTACTTTCTTTACAACCCCGGCGACATCGAGTCGCTTTTGGTGACGAACGCCAAGAGCTATCGCAAAGCTCGATCGTTGCGCTCGCCATTCTTTTATCGGCTCGTTGGCAATGGTCTGGTGACGAGTGAAGGTGATTTCTGGCGGCGTCAAAGGCGTCTCGCGCAACCCGCATTTCACCGGCAGAGGATCAGCTCGTACGGCGAGGTGATGGTCCAGTACGCGGAGCGTGCGATAGCCGGATGGAAAAGTGGCGAACATCGTGATATCGCGCGCGACATGAACCGGCTCACACTCGAAGTCGTCGTCAAGACGCTATTTAATTCAGACGTTTCGAACGACGCGGATCATGTCGGCGCGATCCTGACGAGTCTCGTGAAGCCGTTCGCATCGCAAGCGACGCTGAAATGGATTCTCGACAATCGTCTGCCAACGCCGGGTCATCGCCGGTATTTCAACGCCGTCAGTGAAATCGACCGCATTGTTTATCGAATCATCGCGGAACGTCGCGCGAGTGGTTATGACGAAGGCGATCTGCTGTCGATGCTGCTTCAGGCGCAGGACGATGACGGCAGCCAGATGAGCGATCAGCAACTGCGTGATGAAGTGATGACGTTGTTCCTCGCCGGGCATGAGACGACAGCGCTCTCGTTGTCGTGGAGTTGGTATCTGCTGGCAACGCATCCTGAGGCTGAACAGAAGTTTCACGCTGAGCTTGCCGAAGTGCTGGGCGGAAGAGCGCCGGATGTCGCAGACCTGCCGAAACTGAAATACACGGAGATGATCGCAAAGGAAACGATGCGGCTATACCCTCCCGCGTATGCGGTTGGCAGAGAAGCGATTGAAGAGACCGAGATCGGCGGTTATCGCGTGCCGAAAGGGACGCAGCTTTTTGCGTTTCAGTGGGTGACGCATCGCGACCCGCGCTATTTCGACGAGCCGGATGCATTCAAACCCGAAAGATGGACCAACGGTGATCCGGCACCGAAGTATGCCTATTTCCCTTTCGGCGCCGGCCCGCGGCAGTGTATTGGAAACTATTTCGCGATGATGGAAGTCGTGATGTTGCTCGCGACGATCGGGCAGCGATTCAGATTCAAGCTCGATCCGGAACACAAGGTCGAGGTGTTACCGGTTTTATCACTACGGCCGAAGAATGGGATCAAAGTTATAGTTGAGCCTGCGTGATTCTTTGCCACTCTTCAACGGTCAGAGTTTCGGCTCTACGTTTCAGATCAATACCAGCCTTGCACAAAACAATACTCGCCCCGCCGTTCCGCTTCAGGCTTTCCTGTAACCGGCCCGAAGCATGCCGAAGGTTATTGAGTATCGTCTTCCTCTTCTGCGCAAAACCGGCACTCACGATCTCCCACAACAAGCCCTCATCCATTTTTTCCGCGTTAATCCGCGTCCTAAATTTCAACCGCATCACGCTACTCCAGACTTTTGGCGGCGGCCGAAACGCGCTCGGTGCGACGTCAAACAATTTCTCAGCTTCGCAGTAAGCCTCGACGAGCACTGAAATGAATCCGCGATCCGACGTTCCCGCGGGCGCGAGCACTCGCTCGACAACCTCGCGCTGTAGCATCAATATCATCTCTTCAATGCAGGCACGCTGCGTGATGAGTCTTTGCAGGATCGCTGTTGAGATGTTGTAAGGAAGATTTGCTACGAGTCGCGCAGAATGTGCGGGCAGGATCTCTTTGCAGAAATCCACCGTCAACGCGTCAGCCATCACGAGTTTGAAGTTCCCGAAACTACCGAAACGTTCCTGCAACAGCGGCGCGAGCTTGTTGTCGAATTCAACTGCGATCAAACGGCCGGCGCGTTCGACAAGAACAGCCGTGAGTGCGCCCGTGCCTGGTCCGATCTCGATGATGGTTTCGCCGGCTTTGGGGTTGAGTGCGTCGATTATGCGATGAATGGTGCGCTGGTCACGGAGGAAGTGTTGGCCCAGGCGCTTGGAGGGATAAGGCTCGCCACCTTCATCCTTCATCCGTCGGAGATCCTTTGCGCGGGTAGCCTGTTACTTCGATGTCTTTCCCGCGTTGGGCCACAGTCACTTTTTCGAGCTCGAGGGCTTCAGCCATGGCCTCAACACCTGTGCCCCCAATCGCGCTCGGCGCATCAACGCCACCGATGATCTTCGGCGCGATGAAGAACGTGACTTTGTTGACAAGGCCGGCGTCGAGAAATTCTCCTGCGATCGTCGAGCCGCCTTCGACCAACACACTCTGAAGCGAACGGCTACCAAGCTCACGCAATACGCTGCAAAGATCACGATCCTTTTCGATCTCGACGCCTTGTGTGCGCAGTGCTGCGGTGCCCGGCGACTCCAGATCCCCAAACACGATCACGGGCGCTTCGGAGGTGGTCGTGGCTAATCGTGATTCGGGAGACAGTCGCACCTTTTGATCGAGCACAACACGAACCAGCGGACGTCGTCGTGGTAATCCCGATCGATCGCTCAACAGCGGATCGTCAGTCGTCGCCGTTCCGGCCCCAACAAGAATCGCATCGTACTGGTGCCGTAGCTCGTGCGCGCGGGCGCGTGCTTCCGGACCCGTAATCCAACGCGAATCTCCCGTTCGAGTCGCGATCTTTCCATCAAGCGAGACCGCCAGTTTCAAATGCACGAATGGCCGCGCAGCCGACATGTAATGCAAATAAGCCTCGTTGACCTGCGCAGCTTCGTCACTCAGCAACCCTGTCTCGACCGTCAAACCCGCCGCCCGCAAGTGACCAAAACCTTTCCCGGAAACCTTCGGATTCAGATCCTCGATCGGCGCGACGACACGCTTGATGCCCGCGGCGATCAGTGCGTCCGTACACGGCGCAGTGCGGCCATAATGCGCGTGCGGCTCGAGCGAGACGTATGCCGTACCACCACGCGCCTTTTCGCCGGCGATATCGAGCGCGATCGTCTCCGCATGTTTGATTTCTTCGAAGACGTAAAACCCTTCACCAACAAGCTCCCCTGCCGAGCTAACCACCACACAACCAACCAGCGGCCCCGGACTCACCAGTCCGACACCCTTCGCGGCCAGATCGAGCGCACGCGTCATCATGCGTCGATCCGTGTCCGTCCAGACCGTTGGTTCAGCCATCATCATCTGCATAAAAATCCGCTTAATTCCCGAATAAGCCATTCACATACTGCTGCGGGTCGAACACCACGAGATCATCCACCTTCTCACCAATGCCCGCATAACGAATCGGCAGGTTCAATTCCTTGGCGATGGCGACCGCGATCCCACCTTTCGCCGTTCCATCGAGCTTCGTCAAAACGATCCCCGTCACGCCCGCGACTTTCAAAAACTGTCGCGCCTGCTCGAGTCCATTTTGTCCAGTCACAGCATCGACGACGAGTAGCGTTTCGTGCGGCGCGCCCTCGACTTCGCGTCCCGCTACGCGTTTCATCTTCTCGAGCTCGGCCATCAAATTCGATTTGTTGTGCAATCGCCCTGCGGTGTCGACGATGAGAACTTCCGAGCCACGCGCCTTCGCCGCCTTGAGCGAATCGAAAAGCACCGCCGCGGGATCAGTTCCCTGCTTTTGCTGAATCAGCGGCACACCCGTCCGCTCGGCCCAGATCGCAAGCTGATCCGACGCCGCCGCGCGGAACGTATCCGCCGCGCAAATCAGAACGTCATTCCCCTCAGCCTTGATTCGTTGCGCCAGCTTGCCGATCGTCGTCGTCTTCCCGACACCGTTAACACCGACGATCATCATCACGTACGGCGACACGCCTTCCGGAACACTCAACTCGGAAGCCACGCCCTGCCGCTCAGACGCTTGCAGAATATTCAACAACTCCGTCTTGATCGCCAGCTTCAATGCGTCGAGATCGTTAATCTGCTTTCGCGCGATACCGCGACGCACTGTTTCGAGTATCTCCAGCGTCGTCTGCACACCGATATCAGCCGCGATCAGAACTTCCTCGAGTTGGTCCAGCAACTCTTCGTCGATCTGCTTGCGACCGGCAAACACCGTGTCGAGCCTTTCAGACAACGAGTCGCGCGTGGCTGCGACCGCTCGACGGAACCGCGCCGAGAACTCCTGTTCGAGTGCGGCTTCCTGCGCTTGCAGCTCTTCGATCGAACGATCGAGCCCGAGAACCGACGCCGTAAACGTAGATCTCGACGGTATTGGTTCTTCTTTAACTGTCTCGGCTGGTGGCTGAACGGGCGGCGGTGGCGGAGCAGGCGCCTCCGGTTGTGCTTCAGCAGGTTCGTTTAGACGGAGTGAGACAAACTCATCCTTTTTTCTTCTCCAAAAAAGTCCCATGTGTGCCGTGGATTATAACCACAGATTACACGGATTACACAGACACCGGTTCAGCACTCTGCGTAATCGGCGCAATCTGTGGACTGCTTGACGGCTTTGCGGGCTTTCGGAGCTTAACTTGTCCGGGTTTGATCTGGCCTTCTTTGCACGCATTCGAAAACGCGGCGACAACGGCGGGATCGTAGCGCGTGCCGACAAAAGTCTCGATGCGGGCGAGCGCGTCTTCAAACTTCATTGCCTTCTGATAGGGACGGTCGGTCGTCATCGCGTCAAAGGTGTCGGCAACGGCAACAATCTTACCCATCAACGGAATCTCGTCGCCCTTCAATCCCTGCGGATAACCCATGCCGTTCACCATCTCGTGGTGCATGTACATGCCTGGCAGAAACTCCTTCATCGCCGGAATCTGCGACATGATCTTGTAGCCCTTCTGCGGGTGGCCCTTCATGATCTCATACTCTTCATCCGTCAGCGCCGCGGGTTTCTTGAGAATCTTGTCGTCGATCGAGATCTTGCCGACGTCGTGCAGCAACGCGCTGATTCGAATCTTTTCAACTTCTTCGTCTGAGAGGCCGAGCCGCTGCGCAATCGCCATCGAGAAACGCGAGACACGCTCGGAGTGACCACGTGTGTACGGGTCTTTGCCGTCGATCGCGGCGGCGAGGGCTTTGACAGTGCCGATGAAAAGCTCGCGGTTCTCCTGCGCAGACTTCTGCAAGTCGCCGATGAACCGCTCGATCTGGTCGGTCATGAGGTTGAAGGAATTGCCGAGATCGCCCAGCTCGGTGCGGCTCGTCACCTCGATGCGCTTCGAAAAGTCGCCCGAGGCAATACGATGCGCACCGCCGGCAAGCTCCTGGACGGGAAGAGTCAACTTCCTGGCGAAGAAGATACCGATTAAAAGCGTCAACAAAGCTGCGACAAAACTGATCGAGACCACTTGCCAGCGCATGTCGGAGACTGACGCGAGCGCCGCGGCTTCGTCCTGAATGGCGATCACGCCCAGACGTGAGTTTTTATCGAGTTCGGCGGTGGCGTATGAACCGAGCATCTCGACGGTGCGGCCGTCGCGCGTCGCTGAAAACGGCGCGAGAGCCGACTGCACTTGCGCGCCCGACTCCTGCCAGTCCTGCACGACCTTCAGATCGGTCATCGCTTTTTCAGAAAACGCGACGCTCGCTTCCGGATGTGCGACTGCGCGACCATTCTGATCGACCACAAAAACCACCGGCAAGCCCGCGTTCAACAGCTCGCGCTCGCTCTTGGACGTCGGTTGCTGAACCGCGTCGAAGACTTCCTGAAACGACACAATCGCAACGACTGCGGCGACCACTTCCTGATTATTCGCACCGCCCAGCACCGGCTCAGCAATCGTGAGCGCCATTTCCTGTCCGGAACGGATGATCTGCGGGCGACTGACGACGAGCCCGCGCCCGCTCATCTTTGCCAGCACCTCGCTGACTCTGGCGTCAACTTCTTCGAGCTTGATCACGTTGGGCTGAAAAGCGCGGTGGAGTGTTCCGTCAACGGGCCAGAGGACCAGGGCGATTAGATTTGGGTCCTCCTGGAGAGTGTTGTTGAGACGCTGGTCGTAGCCTTTATCGTCCAAAGCCTGGATGCCTCCCGAGATTTCAAAAGCGCGGGCTAGGCCGGTGACGACGTCGCGGTAGCGCTGGCCGTAGAGTTCGATCTGGCGGGCTTTGTCCTGCACAAGTTGCGCCTGGTAGCGGCCTTCGACGGACCGCAGCTCTTCAGCGCTGCGACCGGAAAGGAGGTAGCCCGTAAACGCGAGCGGCAGCAAGCCGACCAGGAGGAGGACTCCGAGGACTATGTAGAGGAGACGGATTCGTCCGAGTTTTTCGAGCATTCGTGGTTCTGGCGGTACAATCGACGGCAGGTCTCTGGGTGACCGAACGACGCTGTTCGGCGTCTGGTTATTATTGTCGAGCGCCCGCAGGAGTGTCAACGAGTTTTAACACAATCTTTCGTTGCGCCGTTGCGCCGCTGCGGGGGAAAATTCGGGAGCGGCTGTTCAAACAGAATATTTCTCACGCAGCGGCGCAACGGCGAGACGGATTTTATCGACTCCTGAGTACCTCTCAACGTCTAAATGCTGAGCCATGGATACTTTGGCTACTGACGAGATCATCGTTGAGCGTGCCCTGACGGGCGATGCCGACGCTTTTGGCGAGCTCGTGCGCCGCTGGGAGCGTCGTATTTTCGCGCTTACCTACGGCATGCTCGGCCGCGAGGAAGACGCCCGCGACGCCACCCAGGAGACGTTTCTCGCTGCCTTTCGGAACCTTCGAGGTTTCCGCGGCGAAGCAAAAGTCTCCTCATGGCTGCACCGGATCGCCGTGAATCAGTGCATCTCGCGCCAGCGACGCTCGAAGGTCCGGAGCGAGTCGGCACTCGAAGAGGAACACGAAACCAGCTTCACGACGCCCTTTGCCCATTCGCCCGTGCACGTTGCCGAAGGCCGCCAGGAAACTGCCGCCGTGCGCCGCGCGATTAACAGTTTGCCGGTCGAGTTACGGCAGGTAGTGGTGATGAAGGAGTTTGAAGAACTCACGTTTCGCGAGATTGCAGATGCGCTCGATCTGCCGTTGAGCACCGTCAAATCACGGCTCTACACAGCGTTGAAGCAGTTGCAAATGCGTCTACAGAAGTTTGAAAGCAGGAATTGAGATGAACGAAATACAAAACTTTCCCGGTTGTGAACGCGCACCAGATTTGATCGCGTTTCTCTACGGCGAAGCTGGCGAGCGCGAGGCGCGCGACTTCCAACTCCACTTGCAGCGATGCAACAGTTGTCGAGACGAGGTTGCGTCATTCGGCGACGTGCGTGAGTCGATCACTGCATGGCGAGACGAAGCACTCGCTGGTTTCGTTTCCACGCCAATGACAGCGCAGCCAAAGACGAAGTCTGCGCTTGCCGCACTGCGACAGTTTTTTGACTTATCACCGTTGTGGTTGAAAGGCGCGACCGCATTGGCAGCAGTAACGCTCTTTGTGCTGGCTGGATGGGCTGTCTTCAAAACCAACAACGAGGTGATTTCGAAAAACCCAGATGCTGTTTACACTGCGCAGGACGTTGACCGGATCGTAAAAGAAGCCCTCGCAAAACAAGCACCTGTTCAGCCGCCAATAGAAACTCCGTCCCCTGAAAACGTCGTCCTAAATCCACCGAAACCGAAACCAAAAAGCTCGCGAGCTTCTCAGTCTGCGCGAAGCCAGCGGCCGCTCTCGAAGGAAGAGCGCGAACAATTAGCCGCAGAGTTGAGACTGCTTTCGAGCGACGATGACTCAACTCTCCATCTGCTCGGCGATCGAATCAACCAGTAATCATCTTTGAGGGGAAAATGACAGCACGAACGATCTTGCTAACTGCCGTTTTAATCATCACGTGTGCAGGCTTCACCTACTCGCAGGACCTGGCTTCGCCTCCTCCCGATCCGATCTTACAACTTCGCCTCACGCCCGATCAGCGTCAACGTGTTCGAATGATCCTCGAGGAGAATAAGACCGAGCGCCAGTCGACCAATCGCCGCGTTCGTGAGGCGAACGTCGCTCTGGATCAGGCGCTCGACGCCGAGCCCACTGATGAAAACCTGATTGAGCAACGAATAAACGAGTTCGCCGCAGCTCAGGCGGCCCAGACGCGCATGAGAATTCACACAGAGTTGAAGATTCGTCGCGAGCTGACCCCGGAACAGTTAACCACGCTGCGACACTTGCGATTACAGGTCAGAGATTTCGTTAACGGCCAGCGCCCACTCAATCCCCAACGCCGCAACATCCGTCGACGGCCGTGAGTTACCACAAAAGTTATCCACAGATTACACAGATTCCTTAAATCAGTGTAATCTGTGGAAGCTTGACGCCCCGCATACAATTTGCGCATGATAGGCCGCTCTTCTAAACGCGCAGCCTAAAACTACTTAACGCTCTGGCGCAATCGAAAGAACGAGTCTGATAAGCTCTCCATGAACTTCGCCACGCGCGCCCTGCTCGAGCTGCAAGAGACCACGCTTTTGGCCGCTCGCGCTTTTCGGGGTATTTTCAAACGGCCTCGCTACATCCCTGAAACCATCGCACAGATGGACGCGATCGGTGTCGGCTCTTTGACTATCATTATTCTTACGGGCTTTTTCACCGGCGGCGTGCTAACCGTGCAAACGTTTCCCACGCTGAAAAGCTACGGCGCACAATCGCAAACCGGTTACCTCGTCGCTGTTTCGCTCGTGCGTGAGCTCGGTCCCGTGTTGTGCGCGCTGATGGTTACCGGACGGGTCGGTTCCGCGATCTCAGCCGAGCTCGGCTCGATGGTCGTGTCGCAACAGATCGATGCGATGCGCGCTCTGGGCACTGACCCGATTCGAAAGCTCGTCGCTCCGCGTCTGTGGGCGTTGCTCGTGAGTTTGCCGCTGTTGACCGTGCTGGCCGACGTGCTCGGTATCTTTGGTGGCTGGGTGACAGCCGTGGCGCTTTACTCCGTTTCTTCGAGCGTCTTTATTTCGGCAGTGCGCGACGGTATCACCACTGACGACCTGATTGGCGGCGTCGTCAAACCGCTCGTGTTTTCGCTGATCATCGGCACAATTGCGTGCCGGCAGGGGCTCAGCACCGAAGGAGGAACTGTCGGCGTTGGCCGCTCGACCACGCGAGCAGTAGTAAACGCGTCGATCATCGTCATTATTGCTGACTACTTTCTCGCGAAAGCGCTTCAGGTTATTCTAGGCACCTCGTAATTTCTAAATGTCAGCCGAGATACACACAACTGCATCCACCATAAGCGAACAAGCTGCGGGGTCGACTTTCCATGAAGTTGACGATCGCGAGCGCGCTATACCCGCGATCGAATTTCGCAACGTCGTGCTGGCCTTCGACGACCGCGTCATCCTGAATAATCTGAGTTTCAAGGTGATGAAAGGTGAAACGAAGATCATCCTTGGCGGTTCGGGCGGTGGTAAGTCAACGATCATTAAGCTCGTGCTCGGGCTCCTCAAACCGGACGAGGGCCAAGTGCTCGTGGAGGGTGAAGACGTCACCAACTACAGCGAAGAGCAGATGATGAAGGTACGCAAGAATATCGGGATGGTGTTTCAGGAGGGCGCGCTCTTCGACTCGCTTTCAGTTTACGACAACGTCGCTTTTCGTTTGCACGAGCAGGGTGTTCCTGAAGATGAAGTTGAGCCTGAAGTCCGTCGCATGCTGCGATTCGTAAATCTTGAAGACGCGATCGAGAAGATGCCGATCGAGCTCTCCGGCGGCATGCGGCGGCGCGTCGGTATTGCGCGCGCACTCGTCGGCGATCCGAAGATCGTTTTGTTTGACGAACCGACGGCTGGTCTCGATCCGCCGACTGCCCGAACAATCTGCGAGCTGGCGATGAAACTTCGCGACCTCGAAGACGTGTCGTCAATCTTCGTGACTCACGAGATGAATAATCTCCAGTACATCTGTTCCGAGTACGCTGTAGTTGACGAAGACGGCAAAGTGGTTTTCGAGCGTGAGGGCGAGCGCCTTTGTCTCATCAACAGCAAAGTGATGATGATGAAAGAGGGCAAGGTCATCTTCAGCGGCACAGACGAAGCACTGCGACGCGCAGAGGACCCTTACATCCAGAGATTTCTGCGGGGACATTAAAGAGAGAGTGAGGACAACGCCATGCCTCGAGCAAAAACGAGTGTCAGCCTGAGCCAGGTACGAGTCGGTATATTCGTGCTGATCGCGATCGCCGTGCTCATTTTCCTCGTACTCAACGCTTCCGGCGACATCAATCCCTTTAGCAGAAAGTTGCACTTGAAAGCTCGTTTCGTCGATGCGAATGGATTGCGTGAAGGTTCTGAAGTGCGACTCGCTGGCGTGCGCGTAGGCAAGGTGGAGAAGATCGTGTTGCTCGAGCCGTCGCCGGTTCCCGGCGCCCCGCGAGTGGAAGCGCAGTTGACGGTTGACTCGACGATCGACGGCCGTCCCGCAAACGAGCGCATTCGTTCCGACTCACAGGCGCAACAGGGATCGCCCAGCCTGCTCGGCAACGAAATGCTCATCAACATCACGCCTGGATCAGCAGTGGGCCAACCAGTCCAGGACGGCGCGCTCTTGCCATCATCTTCGTCCAATACCGTCAACGACTTCGCCACCTCAGGAACCGATCTGGCCCAGCGTCTCAGTAAACTTTCCGATGAGATCAACGGCATCGTGAAAGACGTAAAAGACGGAAAAGGCACGGTGGGACGTTTGTTCAGCGACGAAGCGCTCTACAACAACCTGAACGCGACGATTCGTGAGACTCAGGACGTAATGACGGCCATCAGATCGGGCAATGGTTCGGCCGGTAGATTTATCAACGATCCCGCGCTCTACAACAATGCCAACGAGATCTCCGTCTCACTGAAAGCCATTGCCGACGATCTGCGCGCCGGTCGTGGTAGTGCCGGCAAGTTCCTGACTGACGACGAGTTCTACAACCGCATCAATCGCACTGCCGACCGTCTCGATAAATCAGTCGACCAGATCAATCTCGTGATCGCTGACATCAACGCCGGTAAAGGAACCCTCGGCAAACTCATCCGCGACGAACAAATCTACAACGACGCTCGCGCCGCCATCGCTCGCTTCAACACGACGGCCGAGCGCGTCGACAACCTCGTCGCCGCCGCCCAGCGCGGTGAAGGCACAGTGGGCAAACTTCTCAACGACGACACTCTCTACACCAACGTCAACCAACTCTCATCCGAAGGCGTAAAAATGCTCTACGACTTCCGCCAAAACCCGAAGAAGTACCTGACGATAAAGTTCGAGCTGTTTTAATCATCAGTCAATCTTGTTAATCGTGACGCCCGTCTCACCAGGATTACAGGATTTGCACAATTAACAAGATTTTAAACCTCCAAGCCGCTAGAGATATATTCATTCAATGACGAAAAATGTGCGGCCAAGAGTCTTCATAGGATCTTCAGTTGAAGGGCGGGATGTAGCAGCAGCGATTCAAGCGGGGCTGGACGACGTGGCCGACCCAGTCCACTGAAGTCAAGGGTACGACAGCGGCAACCTATAAGACGGATAGATCCTTCAATGATCTTGACGCTGCCGTTGGACTTCGAGTCTCGCCAAACGGAATCCTAGCTCTGAGAAAAAGTTAAGGGTTAACGTAAACCTCCATGTGATTGGTCCAACCACGAATCCAATAGTGATACCCAGGTTGGGGCTGCCACTTGGCAGTTGAAGCCCAGGAGTTATGCAGCGTACTGATTTAACGGTAAAACGGTGGGTTAGTAGCCGCGACGATAATCATCCCACGGTGTCACTATTGTCAGATGAGGTAGTGATAAAGGGCTCCGGCGTATTTGTCCTTGATGGCAAAGCATAAAAGTCTCGGACGCTCTGGCAGTGCGGCTTTGCGAATTTCGTGGTCCCGCGCTGATCCATGTGCAGATCAAACCGGTCGGCTTCTCCACACCAGCGGCACATACGTTCGAGATTCCCTTTGAAACAAACTCAGGGTCCAATCGCGCGATGCGCCCAATGCCAAACATTGATCTCTCCACATTTGGATAGGACTTCGCCATCGCAAGTTTGACATACGGCGCGTTGGCCGGTGCTGGTGGTGGGACGTACACGCACTCCATCTTTGAGGGCAACTTCCATTGGCGAAAGTATAGCGCAAGGAAACAACGATGCTGCGAATAGCCTACAGCGAAGCTCGCGAAGCGAGCGACAGCATAAAGCCTGGGGCGCAAGCCCCAGGATAGAGATAATAAAAGCAAACGAGCCCGCGAAGCGGGCGACGCGCATTAATCCTGGGCGCTGTCGCCCGCGTTCGCGGGCTCTACCAACTTTGAGGTTCGCGATCCTGGGGCTTGCGCCCCA
>DATFDT010000343.1:0-2799 GCA_035251975.1 Pyrinomonadaceae bacterium
GTCCATAATCTGCTTCGCCTCTCTTCAGCGGGGGCAAGCCACCCTTCCTGACTTGTTCTTTTTCAGGCTCCTGAGGAAGGAACAAGTCAGGAAGGGTGGCTTGCCCCCGCTCTCAGTTTATCCAGTCGTATTGGCCCTATAGGACCTATTCGTACCTTAACGCCACGAGCGGTTCGACCCTCGTCGCTCTGCGAGCCGGCAAGTAGCACGCGAGTAGCGCCACCGCAGTCAGCAACGCCGGAATCGCCGTAAACGTCAGCGCGTCCATCGTGGTCACACCGTAAAGAAAACTTGCGAGCAGTCGCGTCACTGCCAGCGCCACACCAATACCGAGCACAAGCCCGGCGATCACGAGCGTCATTCCCTGTAGCAACACGAGCCGGAACACATCGCCGGGTTGCGCTCCGAGCGCGACGCGAATACCGAGCTCGCGCGTGCGTCTCGCCACTGCGAACGACATCACGCCATACAACCCGATCGACGCGAGTAACAACGCGACACCGCCAAACACCGCGAGCAGGATCGCGCCCATACGCGCCGCGTAAAGCGAGTTCGTCACGCGCTCACTCATCAATTCCGGATTGCCGAGCGGAAGGTTTCTCTCGAGTGACTGCACTTCGTTACGAATCACACCCGCAACGCTCGACGGATCCACGCGCGTGCGAACGTGTAGCGTCATTCCCGTCTCGTGATTCTGCTGCAAAGCCAGATACGCGACCGGCGTCGGCGCTTCACCAAGACTGCGATACTTGCTCGTGTGCACGACACCGACAATCTCGCGCCATGGTCCTTTTGGCCCATTGAAACTCAGACGCTTCCCAAGCGCATCCTCATTCGGAAAATGCCGCCGCACGAAAGCTTCATTTACGATCACGACGGGCGGATGATCGTCAGAGTCCTGCGCGTTGAAGTCGCGGCCCTGCAAGAACGGGATGCCCATCGTTTGAAAATACTTTGGACCAATCACGTTCGCGCTGACTGATTCGTCATTCTCAGCAACCGGGCCTGAGTTATCGCTGCGAAATTGATTGTCAGAACCGGCTCGTCCTTCAATCAACAAGCTACGCACAGATGAATTGCCGCTCACGGCTGCAATGCGTGCGACGCTCGCAGATTCAACTCCGGGAATCGCTTCGACTCGTTCGGTAACCTGACGGTAAAACTCGCGTCCCTGCACTCTCGTGTAACGAAGCAGGTTGATGTTGAGTGGCAGGCCGACGATCTTCTCGGCATCGAAGCCTGGATCGATCCGCTGCGCTTGCCACAAACTGCGTAGAAACAGTCCCGCCGCGATCAGCAACACGACTGAGAGCGCGACCTGTGTGACGACGAGCAGGTTGCGCAAGGTGAACATGCGTGTGCGCTCGAAGAACGTGGCAGAGTCGTCTTTCAAAGCCGGAATGAGCGCGGGCTTCGATGCGCGCAGGGCGGGCGCGAGTCCGAAGATAATGCCGGCCAGCAGTGAGATTCCTAAAGTAAACAGGAGCACACGCAGGTCGATCGAGAATTGAGGCGTGATGGGAAGCGCGCTGGTCGGTGGAGGCGCAGCACTGATCGTTCTGGCGGTCCACCATGCGAGCAACAATCCGGCTGCGCCGCCCAACGTCGCTAACAGCACGCCTTCGGTCAGTAGCTGTCTAATAATTCTCCGTCGTGTCGCCCCGATGGCGAGTCGCACGGCGATCTCTTTCGTTCGTACTGAGCTGCGTGCGAGCAGAAGATTTGCGACGTTCGCGCAAGCAATCAGCAGCACGATGCCGACCACGGCCATCAGCAGTCGTGCGACTGAAGAAAGCTGTTGTCGTCCGGTTGGATCGTCAGTCGCGCTCAAAGGAGAGATGGAGATGCCGCGACCACCGCTCTGTTGCGGGTAAGCTTCTTCGAGTTGTTTGGTTATGAGAGCAAGTGAGCTTTGCGCCTGCGCCTCAGTGACGCCGGGCATGAGTCGACCGACACTGTATAGCCAGCGATTACCGCGTGCTTGCAGCAGGTCGGGATTCATCTCGCCCGAAAAACCGGCGCGCGGCGGACGCATCGTCGCCTGCATCATCATCGGCACGTAAAGATCGCGCGTGATGCCGAGCTGCAAGCCGTCGAAGCCTTTGGGAAGGACTCCGATCACCGTGAAGTTATTTCCGTTGAGCAAAAGCTGGCGGCCGATGATGTTTGGATCGCCTGCGAAACGTCCCTGCCACAAACCCTGGCTGATGACGGCGACGGGATGCGCGCCGGGAGTCTTGTCGTCTTCAGTCGTGATGACGCGGCCTAGCTGCGCGCGCACGCCGAGCACCTCGAAAAAGTTTCCGGTGACGATCGCGCCGGTGACGAGATCTGTTTGATCGTTGCTGTTGAGACTGGCGCTGATGCCGCCCCACGCGATCAAACCATCGAGCACGTTGTTCTGATCACGCACCGCGGCGTAATCGGGATAGGAGAAGACGTTGCCGGCTGGTCCATTGAAGACAAACACGAGCCGCTCTGGATCGGAAACGGGCGGCGTCTGCATCAGCGTGGCGTTAACAACACTGAAGATCGCGGTGTTCGCACCAATCCCAAGCGCAAGCGTCAAAACCGCAATCACCGTAAACCCCGGCCGCTTCAACAAGCTACGTACGGCAAACCGAATGTCTTTGATCATGTGACTTCCTTTAATTCTTAGCTAACGGGTGGCCACGGAGTGCCACCCCTACAGTTGTAGTCCGTCACGCCACATCATTGGAGGCGCCCGATGGGCAACAACTGTAGGGGTGGCCCTCCGTGGCCACCCGTCGCTCCGCGGCTCTAATCATTCCGCAATGC
>DATFDT010000344.1:0-2973 GCA_035251975.1 Pyrinomonadaceae bacterium
CCGCGGGTTTTGGCAGATCTGGTTTCCAATCACTTCCCGCAAGCTGCGAGAACGAAACGACGCGAGGTTCTTTCGGTTTGACGTTTTCCGAACCTCTGTTGAAGAGGTCGATCATCTGCTTGATCGGCGTGATACCCGCGATCGGCTCTTTCGAAAAAGGAAAACTAAACGCGATGGCGCCGACGATCTTGCCTTCGATGTAAACCGGCGAGCCGGACATACCCGCGAACACGCCTGTCTTTTCGACGTTCGAGCCGCTCAGTCTGGCGATGATTGCCGACTGCCGTGGACCAGGAAATCCCGGTAACACGCCGAGAACCTCGACACCAAATTCCTGCGTGTCAGAACCGGCGAACACGGTCCGCGCAGTTCCCTTCATGCCTGGACGAAGGTCTTCGAGTGGAAACAGTTCAGGGGATTTCGGTGAAGGTATCTGAGCGTTGGCAAAGGTGGATGCAAACGTAATCAGAATCGCGGTAAAAACTAGAAAGCGGGTAAACCTAATCATTAACAACCTCCGCCTGCCAAGGTACAGGATTTCAGCATTTTCGTACAGGATTTCAGGATTCTCAAGATTTACAGGATAATCCCGTCCGATATGGAAGCCTTTATCCTCGCCGGCGGCGCCTCCAGAAGAATGGGAACTGATAAGTCTCAGTTGCTGATTGAACGCCAAACGTTTACCGAGCGCATTGCAGAAACTCTTTCCGCAGTCGCTGAGTCGGTAACGCTCGTCGGCGGGCTCGGTTCCAATTTCCCACGCGTCGCGGATGTCTATCCGCAGTGGGGCGCGCTCGGTGGTATTCATGCTGCACTCGCCGCTTGCAAACGCGAGTGGGCCATCGTCGTCGCTTGCGATCTGCCGTTTGTGACTGTAGAGCTATTTTCGTTTCTCGCGCGGTTGCGTTTGGACCATGACGCTGTTGTCCCGGTTCAGCAGGACGGACGGCCGCAGCCGTTGGCCGCGCTTTATCGTGTCGACCCGTGCCTGCAACGCGCTACCGACCTGATTGAAGCAGGACGCAGAAGGCCGTTGGACCTGCTAGACGCGGTCAATACACGCTGGGTTCAATTCGATGAGTTAACGAATCTCGATCAGGCGGAAAGTTTTTTTGTTAACATCAACACGCCGTCAGACTATATGGAAGCGATCCGAGGACACTCACGCTGATGCCGCCCCGACGAAGAATCGGTAAAAGACTCATCAAGTCTTTACTGCCAATAGCACTGGTGATCGTGCTGGCTGTCGTGGGCGCGCTTTCTTTCGTCGTCTACTGTGTTACGCGCCCGACGAAGCGTCCTTACGTGGTTACACCCGAATCGTTTTCGAGAATCAGTGGACGTGCGATCAAGGTCACTGATGAGACATGGACCAGCGCTGACGGTCGAAGCGCGCGCGGCTGGCTGCTGAAAGGGGCTGAGGGCGCGCCGGCTGTCGTGTTGCTGCATCGCTACGGTGGCGATCGCTCCTGGCTGTTCAATCTCGGCGTCAAGATTAACGAGACGGCTAACTTCACGATCCTTTGGCCGGACTTGCGCGGGCACGGCGAGAATCCGCTGATCAGGTCGAGTTCCCTGGGTGTTCGTGAGGGAGACGATTTGCGGGGCGCGATCCAGTATTTGCGCGGTTTGAAAACGGAAGGCCAGAAGACGCTGGTGGGTGAGAGTGTTGGGGTTTATGGGGTTGAGCTTGGCGCGTACAGTGCGCTGAAAGCGACGCGCAGTGAACCGCTCGTGAAGGTGCTCGTGCTCGACTCGGTGGTGACGTCGCCGAATGATCTGCTCAGCACTGCGGTGTCGAGTTGTGTCGGGTTGGATAATGGCTTGGTCCAGACCTTTTCGCGTTTGGCGGTGAAGGCTTACATGCTCGGAAGTTATGACAGTACCAGCGCGTGTGAGTTTGCGGGTGAGATACGTGACCAGAAAGTCATGCTGCTTTCCGGGAGTGATGCCGGGGCGCTGCGTGATGCGACGGCGTCGTTGCAGAAGTGCTTTCCGAATGCAGGGAATGTCGAAGTGCGCACGGATCTGCCGTTGAGTGGCTTTGGGTTGCCGTCAGTCACGGGCGAGCAAGGTGAGGCTTACGATAGAGTCGTCATCGAATTCTTTGCCCGAAATCTTCGTTAGGGCTTCCAACCTAACACCGCCGTCTTTCCATTATTCCCAATAACCTCAATCGTCGACACTCCGCGAACGTTCTCAACATGTTCGAGCGGAATCATCACTACGAATTTGCGGCCACGCGCGCGCGCCTGGTCGACGGTAATCTCATCGAACGTCACCGGCTCACCATCAGGTCCGTACACAACACGGCCGTACGCATAAAACTCTGCCGACCGATCATCACTTCGCTGCGCAATCACCGGCGCGCCCCCATATCCACGCGCGTCCGCCATCAAGAGCAGATCGCGCACAGACTCGCGATTCGCAGAGCCTACGGCCCCGAAGTTCAAAACGATCACGACTAGAACAACTGTCGTACCCGCGATAATCAGCGGCCATCTCGGATTGAAAATCCGCGTCAACCGATCGCTCACGAGCAACGCGATCGCGGGTATCGCAGGCAACACGTAACCCGGCAACTTCGATCCCGAAAACGAGAAGAACACGATCGGCAACAGCAGCCACGCGAGTGAGAAAACGCGCACGATGCTCAAGCCATCGCCGCCGCGCCACTTCCAACTCCGCACTTTCGCGAGCGCAACGATGAGATGCGGCGTCCACGGCAATGCGAGCATCAGGATTATGACCGGATAGAAATAGATCGGCTGCGGATGGTGATACTTGTTCGACACGTACCGCGCAAAGTGATGCTGCACAAAAAACTCGTCGATAAACGTCCAGCCGTGCCGTGCGATCACTGGTCCATACCAGATCGCGGAGACTGCGAGCGCCAAAGGCATTCCCCAAAACAAACTCAGGACCACGGATCGCGACGGCCACGTGCGTCTTAAAACGTAATACAAACCCACG
>DATFDT010000345.1:0-5348 GCA_035251975.1 Pyrinomonadaceae bacterium
TGATTGAATCCCGTCCTGAAGTTCCTCAGTTATTAAACATTTCTTAAAGTCACAGGATATCGGAAGCACTGAAGGATGGTTATCGAGGCTAAATCTCTGCCCGATCCACGACGGAGCCGTGTCAAACGACGTTTTGTTCGACTCGGTCTCGTCCTGGTTTTGATCGTATGCGCGGTCGCGGCTGATGCCGTGGCGCGTTCTTACCGTTACTACTCACAAATCATCGATGCTCGACTCGCAAGTGGTTATCTGACCAGCCGTCCCGGGCTGTACGCTGCTGCGCGCGTGCTCGAGGCTGGACAGAAGTTGTCACGCGAGAAGCTTGTCGTAGTGCTGCGTCGTGCTGGTTATGTAGAAGCAAACGCGAGCGACGTTTGGAGTGGAAGTTTTAGTCTTGTCGATGCCGACGTTGAGATCCGGCCTGCTCGATCGAAACAAGTCGTACGGGTGACGTTTGCTGGAGATGCGATTGAGGAGATTCGTGACGACGGCGTCTTGCTCGATTCGTTCACACTCGAACCTGAAATCTTGTCGACCGATATGACTTCAAAAGCCGGGAAACGCGAAGTGTTGAGCTTTGGCGAGATTCCTCCGGTGCTGGTCCACGCGATACTCGCGATCGAAGACCGCCGCTTTTTCGAGCATTCGGGCGTTGATGTCAACGGTTTAGCACGCGCGCTGCTGAGAAATGTCGCCGACGAGCAATTGGCCCAAGGCGGATCTACGATCACGCAGCAACTGGTTAAGAACACCTATCTCACGCCCGAAAAAACTGTTCAGCGCAAATATGCCGAGGCGATGCTGTCGTTTGCGCTCGAACGTCGACTCTCGAAGAACGACATTTTTGCGCTCTACTGCAATGAGATATACATGGGCCAGCGAGGCGCTATTGCTGTGCGTGGCGTCAAGGAAGCGGCGAAGATTTTTTACGGAAAAGAGCTGCACGATCTAACGCTGTCGGAAGCAGCGACGCTCGCCGGAATGATTCAGAGCCCGGCGCGTTACTCGCCTGTGCAACATCCGGAAGCTGCGCGAACGCGAAGAGCCATCGTTTTGGCTGCCATGCGTGAAAAGGGTTGGATCACGGCGGCGCAAAATACATCGGCGAATGCTGAAGCGGTGAGTGTTGCGCCGGCACCAACCGTGGATGACTCACTCGCGCCTTATTTTGTCGACTACGTGAATCGTGTCGCTGAGTCGCAGTATGAAACGTCAGCGGACCGGCAGCGAATTTACACCACGATCGATCTCGAGTTGCAGCAAGCAGCCGAGCGAGCGTTGCAGAAACAGTTGGATCGTCTTGATGTTGTTTACGCAAATCGTGGATTGAAACCGCAGGCTGCGCTTGTCGCACTCGATCCGCACACTGGCAACGTACTCGCGATGGTTGGTGGCCGGAAATACGCGGAGTCGCAACTCAATCGCGCTACGGACGCGCTGCGCCAACCCGGATCGACGTTCAAGCCGTTTGTGTATGCGGCTGCGCTTGAAGATGGATTCTCCCCGGTGCGAATGTTCATGGATGCGCCGCGAGAGTTTACTTACGATCGCGACAAGATTTATCGACCCGCAAATTACGGCGGCGGTTATTCGATGACGGAAGTGACGATGCGCACGGGTCTCGTGCGGTCGTTGAATGTGGTGACCGTGGACGTTGCGTTGCAGACCGGGCTCGCGCGCATTTCGAACCTCGCGGTGCGATTTGGTTTGCCGAAGCCTGAGCGCTATCCCGCGCTCGCGCTGGGTACGGAGGAAGTGACGCCGCTACAGTTGGCCTCCGCATATGCCACGTTTGTGAATGAAGGCAGACGTGTCGAGGCGAAGGCTGTAACGAGTGTGGGCGAGCCACCAGCGACGCATGCGGCTCCAGTTGCGGTTGACCAGGTTGTGAGCCCGGCTACAGCTTACATGATCACGAACATGCTGCAGGGCGTTGTTGATCGAGGTACGGCTCGCAAAGCTCGTGGCGCAGTTCCTGGTACGGCGATCGCGGGGAAGACGGGAACGTCGCGAGATGGTTGGTTTGTTGGGTATTCACCGAACCTCGTGTGTGTTGTGTGGATCGGTTTTGATGGCAACAAGCAACTTGGATTAACGGGTGCTGAGGCGGCGCTGCCGGCGTGGGTGCAATTTATGAATGATGCGGTGGCGCTGCGGCCCGATCTTGGTAGTGAGAATTTTGAGTGTCCGGCGGGGATTGAGTTTGTGGAGATTGATTCCGCGACCGGATTGCGTTCGACTGTCACGTGTCCTGTGCGCGAGTTGATTGCTGTCGCTGATCGGATGGCGCCGACTATGGAGTGTTACCTGCACGGAAATCTTCCGGCGCAGCAGGGCGGCAGTCCGTTCGCTGAAGAGGTAGAAACGACGCGTGAAGAGATTGCAGTGAAGAAAGAAATGCCTCTTCCGAATAACAAGGCCACGCGGGTTGATGTCGATTTGAATGGGCGGCGCTCGCTTGTCAACGACATGCGTTGAAGAGATTATCGTTCGAGGATTACCTGGGCGATCGCGTGTTCGCTCGTGTGTGACATCGATAAATGTGTCGCCGTTGCACGAAATTTTTCAAACACAGCCAGCACTTCTCCTCTGAAGATCAAGTATGGCGCACCGCTCTCATGCGCTGTTATTTCAACGTCCTGCCAGCTAATTCCGCCACGCCATCCGGTTTGCAGTGCTTTTAACGCCGCTTCTTTTGCCGCGAAGCGCACTGCATAATGCTGCGCGGCAACGACGCCACGCGAGTCGCAGTATCCGCGCTCGGCTGCCGTGTAGACGCGGTCAACAAAGCGCGGCGTGCGCAGGAGCACTTCGCGAATTCGCGCGACTTCGATAATGTCTATACCAATGGAAATGATCACAAGCGACGACCAACTAACCGAAGCTGGATTTTACTGGCGCGAGACCGACGGCGTCCGCGCCCTTGTTTGTGCGCCACTCGAAGCAGATGGCTTCGTGAATGGTTTCTCAACTCGTCTCGGCGGCGTCAGCGACATGCCCGCGAACGCACTCAGCCTGGCGGGCTTTCACGACGACGCAGCGGAGAACATTCTGGAGAATCGTCGCCGCTTTCTCAAGCTTTTTCCGGGCAAGTGGACGCTTGCGGGCTGCTGGCAGGTCCACGGCAACGAGGTGCGCGTGGTCCACACTATAGAAGAAGCGAAGCCTGCTGAGAACCAGCTTGGCGAAACTGTGTACTGCGATGTGATTGTCAGCAATGCGAACGGTGTACTGGCTGGAGTTAAGACCGCGGACTGCGTTCCGATTTTGATCGGCGATCCGGTGACTGGTGCGTTTGCGGCAGTTCATGCAGGTTGGCGCGGGACGTTAGCGACCGCGGTGATTGCAGGTGTGGAGCGATTGGCGAAGGAATACGACGCGAGCCCTGAAGATTTGCGCGTGGCGATTGGTGCGTCGGCGGGGCCGTGTTGTTACGAAGTCGGGAGCGAGGTGATAGAGGCTTTTTCGAGTAAGTTCGTCGATGGGGAAAAGCTTTTCACACCGACGCGAGCGGGCCACGCCACGGTTGATTTACTAAAAGCCAATCGCGACCAGTTGATTTCGACTGGAGTGAAGCCCGAGAGAATTCACATAGCGCCGATCTGTACGATGTGCCGTACGGACCTTTTCTTCTCATATCGGAAAGAGAAGAGTGTTCATGGGAAAGTCGGGCGATTGATGGCTGTTATCGGATCTATTCAACGTTAAGCCACATCTTCACTTCGCGCGTGACAGGCGGGAAGCACGACTCGTCATTGCACGCCTGGAACCGGAGTTTACCTTTGATCTCGCCAGAACCACCGGAATAATTCGCCGGCACGGTGATGTTGAAACGCATAATAGCCTTGCCTTCGTAAACCGCGACGGCGCCCTTCGAGAACTTCAAATTTCGCATCAGCGCGCGTGGATACGAGACCGGACCAACCTGCATTCCGGAAGGCGTTTCGACGTCGAGCTTTGTGGCGACGAGAAACTTATCGAGTGGCTTGTTTGATTGCACGTGCAGCCCGTTCGGAATATCCATCACAACGCTGGCGCGCACGACGCGGCCCTTTTTGATTTTGTCTGGAGCTAGCGAGCCGCTGACGTTCACGTCACTGGACGATTGTGAATAGAGAGTACCTGCCAGCAGCAGAATGATGAATAACGGAAAAACGTGACGAAGTTTGTTCATTAGTTAGCTCCGACTAGATTGGTGTTAGTAAGTGTAGTTTGGCGCGCCGCCAGTTGCCCACAGGCCGCAAAAATATCTCTGCCGCGCGGCCGTCGGACATACGTGTGAACCCCTTTCGACTCGAGAATGTTCTTGAATCGTTCGACTCGCTCATCGCTCGAAGGTTGATACGGCAGCGGATCCGCAGGGTTGTGCGGGATCAGGTTTACTTTCGACTTGATCGTGTGGCGGTTGAGCAGGTTTGCGAGTTGTCGCGCCTGCTCGTCTGAATCGTTCACACCGTCGAGCAGCACGTATTCAAACGTGAGTCGTTCGTTTGGTTTCAGGGTCTTTTCAAAAACTTTGCACGCGCCCAATAGCTCATCGAGCGGCCAACGCTTGTTGATAGGCATCAACTCGTTGCGCAGTTCGTCAGTCGGCGCAGCAAGTGAGATCGCGAGATGCGGTCGATCCGGAGTGTTCGCAAGATCGAGAATGCGCGGCACGACGCCGGCAGTTGAAACCGTTACGCGATTCGGAACGATGTGCATGCCCTGCGGATCGGCCATGACGCGTAAAGCCTTCAGGAGTTGGTCGAGATTCAGCAGCGGCTCGCCGGCGCCCATCGCGACGAGATTGGTTCCGCGTGGCGGCTTGACGCCGGTTCCGTAGGCGTCGTTGAGTGCGATCTGGATCTGCTCGACGATCTCGCCCGCCGTTAACGAACGTAATAAGCCGAGTTGTGCAGTCAAACAGAAAGTGCACTGTAAAGGGCAGCCCGATTGCGACGAGAAACAGATCGTGTCACGGCGTTCTTCGGGAATGAAGACTGTCTCGACGGGCAGACTGTCGTGCGTTTTCATCAAGTAACGGCGCGTGCCGTCGTCAGAAAGGTACTGCGATTCGACTTTCAGTGTTGCGGCGCGTGCGATCTCGTTCAGTCGCGTGCGCAATTCCTTCGGCAGATCGGTGATATCGTCGAAACTGCGCAGCCGGCGGTGTTGCAGCGCGCCAAAGAGCTGCCGCCCGCGATAGGCAGGCTCGCCCAGCGTTTCGACGAATGAGACCATTTCCGGCTGAGTAAGCCCGGTTAACTGCACTGCTTTTTCCATGCTCCGTCATCTTAGCATTTGAGAAGAGAATGAACGACGATACGTAACTGTAGGGGCGGCCCTCCGTGGCCGCCCGTTCGTTG